>PXCO01000011.1 GCA_003565295.1 Cyclobacteriaceae bacterium | reverse complement strand
TGTTTTTGGTTCCGGAATAGCCTTTTTCAACCACACAGACCCCTGCTAATCTATCGTAAAGCGTTCGTTGATTTTTCTGAAACAAAATTTCCGATAAAAAGAAGAACGGGGCCAAACTTAGGAAGCTGAGTCCAATTAGGGTAAACATGGAGCCAGCATTGTTTGGTGTTTCAAGGTTCCCAAAATGAATAAGGACATGGGACAGTTCCCAGGTTGTAAATTTCAAAAAGTTCCTCAACAAGGCAGCCCGAAAAGTTATTTTCCTGCCGGAATCCGGGAATTTCACGACAGCAAGATGTAATAGCCACTTCCCCAGGCTAGCTTTCCTTTTGCAGGATTCAAAAAGTGAAAAATACACTATAACGGGCAGGGTAACACTAGTAAAGGAAATCAGGTGGGCAAGGGCAGGTCTTTCAAACAGGCTTTCCCAACCCACCCGGGCACCAGTCAATGAGAGCCCAATTAATAGCAGGAACCCTATCCATAAACCAATCAACAGGAAATCTATTGAAAAAGCCAATGCCCTTTTCAACAAAAATATTACCCTAGCTTTTTCCATTCAATAGCGCTATTTGTTCTTTGGTAAAGGCATTGACAGCTTCCAAATACTTTTTTACTGCCAGTAATTCTTCCGGCTCAAATTTTTGGTAAAACTTTTCAAGGCTGGACTGCATGGCCTGAAATGCCGGACCGATTTTTTGAAAGGCAACCTCCTGGTTAAGGACCACAAGAACCTTACGTCTGTCCTGTGGATCCCGTTCCCTGGTTACAAGATTTGATTTTTCCAAGCGGTCTATCAATCCGGTTACCGCTCCCGTGGTCAATCCAGAAAGCGCTGAAAGCTTGCCAGCGGTCATGGACCCATGCTGCATTAGCAGGTCTACATATTTGTGGTCAGTTCCTGTTAAACCTGCCTTTTGAGCGATTGCTTGATGTAGTAAAATGGTAAGGGTAGAAAACTCCCGGCTTAGGCTACTGATGGTTTGCTCAAGCCCTGCATCAATTTTATCCATGCTTTTTTTGGTCATATTATAATTGTATTTATCTTTGCAACTAAGATATTTAGTAATCTAAATAAAATGCTTTGCAACAAAGATATTGATTAAATGAAAATTACTATGCCTACCTCCGAACTTTTGGAAGTAAACCCAGTGAGAATCCACAAAGCAGACAGGTGGTTAATGTGGTCCATCTTTTTGTATTTTACCATGAACGGCGCACAGCTATGGGAAACAGTGCTGTTTGTCCCCGCATGGTCTGCAAACCCTCCGGAGACCCTTTACTTTTTCAATGGTCCTTCGGGTATTGAACTGAGTAAATTTTGGATAATTCTCCATGCTGTACATGAGGTTTCCATGGTAGTTGCCCTAATCTACAATTGGGCCTTTCCAAAAAGAAGGAATTGGATGCTATTTCTTTTTTGTGTCCATATCAGTCTTAGGGTTTGGACATTGATCTACTTTGCCCCTGTCATTCTAGAGTTCCAAAACACAGCAATTGGTGGGGTTGCCCATCAGGATATCATTCAAAAGGCGAAGGACTGGAGAAATTTGAATTACCTAAGGGTTGCCGTATACTTTCTGGTCAACCTTGCCTTTGTGCGAGTCTTGTTTTATCCAAGAAATACAAGTAGTCAAGGTGCATAATTAACTGGGAAAAAATCCAAAAGGATACCTCTCAGCTATTATAAATAGTAGTCATTATACGCTTTTTGGAGTTTGGAATTTTAAATAAAAAAGAAGAATGAAGAACAAGAAAATCTTAATTGTAGGATCAGGGATAGCAGGCCCTGCCTTGGCCATTCAATTAATCAAAATGGGCTTTGAAGTGGATGTGATAGAATCCCGAGAAGAAAAAGACATGGAGGAAGGGTTGTTTTTGGGGTTATCCCCCAATGGCATCAATATACTCAAAGGGCTTATAGAGGAGGAAAAACTTTATCAGGAGTTCGCCCCTGGCGCCATTGAGTTTCTGAATGCCAAAGGCAAAAAAATCGCAGCGCTAGACACCGATGATCAATCCAAAAAATTTGGAACTCAATCCATTCAGGTAAAGCGCTCACTTATAAGCCACCTGCTGCGTAAGGAACTTGCCAAGCATGGTGTTAGTATTCGTTACGGCTGCAAGCTAAAAGGCTTTGAAAAGGATGGGGAGTTAATCTTTGCCAAAACAGGAGGGCGTACTTTAGGCCCCTTTCATTGCGTAGTGGGAGCAGATGGCGTCCACTCCAAAACAAGAAAGTTAATTTTCCCCAACGGCCCGGATCCTATTTTCACCAATCACTATTCCACCGGGGCGGCAGAAAAAATACAAGTGGTGAATTCGATGCCCAAGAAGGTTCAAATGACATTTGGAAATCGTGCTTTTTTTGGGCTTATGCAGTCCAATCAAGGGGAAGTCTGGTGGTTTAACAACTTTTATCATAAGGAAACCCCGGTCGGGGGGGAAAAGATCAACCTTGGTCAAGACGACTTGAAAGCTCGGTTAATAGCACTGCATAGGGATGATCATCCAATCATCGTTGAAACAATATCCAAAAGCAAAAACCTGTTTGCCTATCCCATTTATGAAATCCCACCACTTCCCTGTTGGTTCAGGGAACAGGTGGTATTAATAGGCGATGCAGCCCATGCCGTTACCCCACATACTGGTCAGGGGGCATCCCTTGCCTTGGAAGACAGCGTAGTGCTATCCCGTTGTCTTTCAACATACGATTCGCTAGAAACAGCTTTCACCCGCTTTCAGGCCGTAAGGTAAGAACGTGTCAAAAAAATCATTGCCCAAGCAAGAAAGGTAGGGGACAGCAAGTCAAAACCCAATCCACTCTCCACTTTCTTCCGTGACCTATTCCTCCACTATTTCATAAACATGGAAAAGAAAAAAATGGAGTGGATCTATAGGTACAGGCCCGAAAACATAACAGTTTAGATCAAAACCATCGGTTTATGAGAGACACTGATTAACCGATAACCTAGTTGCCAAAAGATGAAAGGCCAAGAATTGGCCAGTACAATTACGAAATTCAATTATTTCATTTATTTTCCACAAACTCGGAGCAAATGGTAGCCTGTTGTTCTGTGCAGATGAATTGATTTCATTTTATGAAAAATTCGCCTGGTGTCAGATTTCATGTCCCGTTTATTACGAGCAAAGCGGAAAGCTTAAATGTTGGGAAGGGAAAACTATGTTTCTAAGCCCAAACAAAAAATTGAGCCCCCAAAAAATACGCTTAAATGGCTTACCATGGTAAGGTTTGGGTTTGATTCATATATTCATAGTTGAGTTTTGGTTATATCGCCAAAATTTTCTTTTCAATTCAAAAGAATTTCTAGATTCCCATTACATGGAGGATATAATGAATTAAAAAATTCAAACATTTTTAGACCATTTTTCTATCTTAATGCATAATCACGGTTAAACAAGACCCAAACTACACATTAATCCAATTCCTATTAATATTGCTAACCAATGACTCACCAAAGTTATGGGCTATTTTTTCACATGCATCCGGATTGTCTGTCTGAAATGTGCCAAGGAACTACGGCATAATAGGAGGTGATTGACTGGGGTGCTTTATTCCGTTCCT
>PXCO01000297.1 GCA_003565295.1 Cyclobacteriaceae bacterium | reverse complement strand
TACATCCTTCTTTCCAGGTAATTTTCATTCCTTACACTGTCATCCCGGTCATAGAGATACCCCCACTTCTTCATGTATTCGTCAGCGGGTAAAAAATCATCATTCACATGGTCCAGCTCATTGCGCAAAAGCTGCTCCATGTGGCTCTGCAATTGGCTAAATTGGGAATGATTCACCAAATTGTGTTCCTGATAGGGGTCCTCCAGGTTGTCGTATAGCAGCCAGGGGCCTTTTAGGTCCCGTACGTAGGTGTACCGGTCAGTCCTTACCCCTCTGTACTCCCTGCCCCCCCTGGGGAAATTCCACTCGTGAAAAGGCACGGGCAGGGTGATCAAGGCAGCTTCTTTTTCGGGTTCCCTGCCTTGTAAAAGGGCCCCGGAATAATCTTTCCCCTCTACGGTCTCCGGAACGGGCAAACCCGAAAGTCCTAAAAAGGTGGGCAGCAGGTCCAGAGTGGATAAGGGCGCCTTTATTCGTTTCTGTTCTCTTCCTAATCTATTAGGGTATCGGATGAGCAGAGGTACTAGGATGGACTCATCCCAGGGCCTTTGCTTTTTCAAAGCTCCCTTAGACATGAGCATGTCCCCATGATCGGAGGTGAACACAAAGATGGTGTTGTCGGATATACCAGCCTCCTCCACAGCATTCATTAAATCACCCAGGGCCTTGTCCATGGCAGTGCAGTGCGCATAGTAGCCGGCGATCACATTTCTAGCGGAGTCTTGATATTCTTCAGGTACATTGGGACGGAGGGTGATTGCAGCTGGGTCATATAAATCACGATATTCCTGTGGGGCGGTAAAGTAGGGGTCATGTGGCGGACCCCAGGAAAGGTAAAGTAGGAAAGGCTGCTCCCTATGACGATGAATGTAGCTGATGGCGCTGTCTGTCTGTGGGAATACATCATAACCCTCCCAAAAGTGCTTTTCATCATTCTCATCAAAATAAAAACTTTGGTTATAGTTATGGGTAACTTCAGCCACCTTCCAATAGTCAAAGCCCTGCCTCCTTTCTTTTGTCACAGGTTTGTCCCTTCCGCTGAAAGGTTTGTCTTTTTCCTGTCTGCCATTGAGGTGCCACTTGCCTATATATGCCGTATGGTACCCGGCCTCCTTGTAAAGTTTCCCAATGCTTTCTGCCTCGGGAGAAAGGGGCTGATCATTATAAAATACCCCATGGGTGAGCGGGTACTGACCTGTGAGAAAACTTGCCCTCCACGGTGCGCAGACCGGGATCATTGCCACAGCTTGATCAAAAACCAGGCTTTCTTCGGCCAGCCTGTCCAGGTTGGGGGTGATGATGTCATCGTTGCCGGCATAGCCAGCCGCCTCGCCACGCCACTGGTCCGCAAGGACAAAGATCAAATTGGGCTTAGCGGTTTCAGTTTTTTTTTCCTCAGTGACAGCCCCGCAGGAAATGAGGATCAGCATTAAGGGTAAATAGTAAGAATACTTGTTCATCACGAATAAAGGGGATCATTGATTATCAGAAAGATGCTAATTTATTAGCCGGGAAAAAAATAATGTGCGAATTTAATGGAAGGAAAATGTTGACTATTTGCCAGGATAAGGGTTTTGACCATGGGTTCACCTGTACTTATGCGCTTTTTTTACTGCTGTGAATGCATATAGTCTACCATAGGTGTTTTTATTAATTTCACTCCATAAATCCCCAGTTTTATTGATATTAAGAATCCCTAAATCCGTATAATTGTATGGTAAAGAAGTCTATGGGTATAAAAATAACTGCTCAATTAAAAAATTGTACGACTAGATTATGATCACCAGAAGAAAACTCTTAAAAAAACTTTCAGCACTTCCATTACTTGGTGGGGTGTTGGGTACACCTTGGGTGTTCGGCAAATCGTCCTTACCCATTCAAACAGTGCCTGGTAGAAATGTCATCCAAGAGATGGGATTGCGAACTTTTATCAACGCAGCAGGGAACTATACCTCTATGACAGCTTCTCTTATGCCTCAGGAGGTGATGGCAGCCATCAACGAGGCTGCCAAGCATTACGTGTTATTAGAAGATCTTCAGGACGCTGTGGGTGCAAAGATTGCCGAACATTGCCATGCTGAAGCTGCTATGGTAACTGCTGGTTGTTGGTCGGCCATAGTACTCGGGACGGCAGGGGTGTTGACGGGGAATGATTCCAAAAAAGCGAGTTTACTCCCTTTTTTGGAGGAATCTGGAATGAAGTCTGAAATCATACTGCAAAAATCCCATGCTAACGGCTACCATCATGCCCTTACAAACACGGGAGCAAAACTTATTTTAGTGGAAACCAGAGAAGAATTGGAAGCGGCCATTAACGATAAGACGGCTATGATGTGGTACCTTAACCGGGAGACGCCGGTGGGTCAGATCAACCATGAAGAATGGATCAGGATTGCAAAAAAGCACGGAATCCCCACGATGAATGATATTGCTGCCGATGTGCCCCCGGTGGAAAATCTTTGGAAATACAACGATATGGGGTTTGATTTGGTGGCTATTTCCGGTGGCAAAGCGCTATGTGGACCGCAAAGTGCAGGTATTCTCATGGGAAAAAAAGACCTGATAGCAGCAGCTCGACTAAATTCCCCACCCAGAGGTGGAAATATTGGCAGAGGGAATAAAGTAAATAAAGAGGAAATAGTTGGTATGTTGGTTGCATTGGAAACTTTTATCAAGAGGGACCATCAGGCATATTGGAGGGAGTGGGAGCGAAAAGTAGCTGTGATCGCCAAGGAAATCGAAGGAATTCCGGGATTTATGTCGGAGACTTTTATCCCGGAGATTGCTAACGAAAACCCCACCTTGAAGGTCACTTGGGACAAATCCAAAATTTCTTTAACAGGTAAAGAGCTCGGAGAACGGCTTAGAAAAGGGTCACCATCGATTGAAACCATTTCCTGGGAAGGGGAGGATTATATTAGGGTAGCTGTCTTTACGCTCAACCCCGGTGAGGAAAATGTTGTCGCTAGCCGTTTGAAAGAGGAGCTTAGTGCCGTAAGTCCCTAATTATCAGCATAAAAATTAAAAGGGTTAGTCAAACCAGCGCGCTGGGGTGGGTAATTCTGTAAGCCTTAAACCATAAGATGTTAGCTTAACCAAATGATCAACGAGTCGCATTCCGTGTAAGAACAATCCTTATGTGCCCGATACTTTCAATGTAAGGGGGCTTATGAAGTTTTTTGGGTATTCCTGAGGTTTCAGCATTCATAATACCAAAGATGAAATCGAAGCATGACGAGAACGCCACACAGAGTTCTAAAAATTGGCATTTACAGTAAGGAAATGACATTTGGTTTCTCGCAGCCCTGCCCTGGGTTTTTTCAGTGGGCCGCAACGAATCCGAAACCTAAAAAGAATATTTGTCATTCGTAGTATTAAAAATTAGTACTTAATTATTAAATTGTTAAAATTTAAGTGACATGTCTATGGTAGGCATGGTTATCAATCATGCGATTCCCCCGAAACGACTTCCCCGATCCCGATAGTTACGGACGGGGCAGGCAGGGGCAGGCTATCCCGACTTACAGTGCGGGACAAGTTATGGCCATTGAAAAACAAATTATAAACATATGAAATCGAGTATGACGAGCACGTCACACACTGGGATGATTATAGACTGCGAGATTCCACCCCGACCTGCGGTACGGGGCAAGTTATGACCGCTGAAAAGACAATTATAAACATATGAAATATTGGATAATAGTGCTTTTGGCATTGCCTTTTGCGGCATTTGCCCAGGACCCTGACAGGCTAAAGGAAGAAGTGGATAAAATTAGGGAGCTTAATCCACCCTCCCAGCATCAAGGAACTATTCTGTTTACAGGTAGCTCCAGCATCAAGGGCTGGCGAGACGTGGATGAGGATTTTCCCGGTAAGGGTGTGGTAAATGCGGGGTTTGGTGGATCCCATGCCACTGACCTGTTACACTTTTTGGAGGAACTGGTGATTGACTATGCTCCTAAAAAGGTGTTTATCTATGAAGGGGACAACGACTTGAACGCAGGAAAAAGCCTGCAGGAAATCCAGGAAACCATCAATTTAATCGTGACACAAATTCAATTGGAGCTGCCGGACACAGAGATTTTTATCATTAGCCCAAAACCCAGCATAGCCAGGTGGGGTCAGGCCGAACGATATCAGGCATTGAATAAAAGGCTTCAGGCCTACGCCAATGCCACTGAGGGGGTCTTGTTTGTGAATGTATGGGATGACATGTTAGGGGAAGACGGGAAACCCCTTGAGGATATATTCCTTGGGGATAATCTACATATGAACCGCAAAGGATATGATATATGGGCAAAACAAGTTCGCAAGTACATGGACTAGCCGGACTAACATCTATTTTCAATTTGCATTCCATTGAGGTCTAAAGCGATCTGTCCCTTCGCTCACCACGGCCTGAAGCCTGTTAGCGAAGACTCTTTTTTACCAAAAAACCCCTGTTCTCTCCCTTTTTGGAAGAGAACAGGGGCTTTTTTTTATTTTTAATAATGGGCTCTGATACCAATAGGACAGGAAACCTGTCACTTTCAAATGACGGAATACTGCTTCAATACCAGGAATAATTTGAGGTATGCAGCCTTATTTTTCAAATACCAGTGAATCCGGGTTTGCTCCCAGTTCCTTCAAAGCCTTTTCCACGGCCTCCATGAAACCCTCAGGGCCGCAGAGATAGAAATGCTGGTCTTTGAAATCTGAAATCTTTGAGGCTAAGTATGCCTTATCGATCAACCCGCGGTCATAGGCCGTGTCATCCTGATCTGCGATGATGTTGTGGAATTTATTGCCAAGTATAGTTTTTAATTCATCAAACAAGATGATGTCGCTATTGGTCTTATTGGCGAATATAAGGCTGTTGTTGCCGATTTGGTTTTTCTTCCTTAGCTCTCGGAAAATCGATATGAAGGGGGTAATTCCTGCTCCTCCGGCGATGAACACGCCCTCCCCTTTATAGGTAATGGCGCCCCAGGCATCGCCAATTTCCACCATGTCCCCCACTTGGGCTTCGTCTAGTCTCTTGGTGACCCCCTCATGATCGTGATAGGATTTGATGATAAACTCCAAGTGCTTGTTTTCTGGTAAGTTGGTGAAGGTAAAGGGCCTTTTTTCGTTTTCCCAACCTTCCTTAAGTAGGCTTAATTCCGTAGCTTGACCAGGAACAAACTGATAACCTTCTGGTTTTTCGATGGTAAAGCAATTGGTGTCGTGGGTGATTTGCTTTTTTTCCAGAATCTTTAAGCGAAAGGTTTCCATGTGAACAGTTAACGTTTTATGATACAATCAGTACAATAGGGTAACACCACAAACATTAATCCATATTGATGAAAGTTCCTGCTATTTTTAACAATCTCACACCTGATGAAATCGAGTATGACGTTATGTTTTGCCTAGATTGCTGTTTGAAGCAATTATCCGGAACTTCCAGGCTGGAGGAGGGTTGAAATGGATTACCTACTTCTTCTGGTGGCAAATACCCTGTTTACATTAAACCCTATTCTGAATTCCTCACCGGGGACACCATTGGCCCCCGCCAGTAAGTACTGCTCGTTTAAATTTTGGGAGGTTACAAAGTACATTTGAAATACATGACCTCCTGCCTCTATGTCTATGCCCAGTCCAAGGTTGCTTCTCAAGTCACTGTTGAGATTGGGAATATATTGCGCAGTGAGTGAGGTTTTACCGGTGATTTTCACCTTTCCGCTAAAGCCGAGAGCAATGTAAAGGTTTTGGTCACCTTGCATCAGGTAGATAGGCATGGGCTCTACAAAATAAGCCATCATGGGGCTTAATTGCACACTGATCCTATCCGAAATTTTTCTGCCAAGCATGACCTGTGCCGCAAAACTGCTTCTTTCCGCAGTGGAGGGAGCATCTCCCATCAAAAACCCATAATCATTGGAATTAATACCCGCAGCTCCCATAAGAGAAACGGATAGGGGCACTTTGTCATCTTGAGTTTGCTTTAGCACATGATAGCGTCCAAACATGTTGTAAAACTTATCTCTGCTGGAACGGGCTGCTCCTAAGGAGAATTTGTCGGAGAAGGCATATTCAAGGCTGAATTGAATATTTGCCCCGTTGTCTATTCCGAATAAGTTTTGAACACCATTGTCGATGGTGCCGAAAGTATGCATAATGGCAAAATGAAGGGTGCCCTTATCCAGGGGTTCCACGGTAAGCAAATTGATATGCCTGGGGGCATGAAAGGTTAATTCCACTTCCTGGGTTTCCGTCGCCAGTCTTCGCTCCAGTTGAGCTTCAACAGGCTGAATGAAAAGGGCCAAAAGTATCCCTAAAACGCATATTATTTTGGTAAATGTAGGCATAAGCATGGGTCATTGTCTTTTTAATGTTGCCAGTATACTTACTTCTTGTTCT
This sequence comes from Cyclobacteriaceae bacterium, assembly GCA_003565295.1. GTDB lineage: Bacteria > Bacteroidota > Bacteroidia > Cytophagales > Cyclobacteriaceae > Pleomorphovibrio. The sequence goes on along the minus strand of PXCO01000297.1, from coordinate 9,030 downwards.
TCCGCCAACTCATAAAAAATCACACTGGGTATATCAATATCATAATCATTTAGCAGTACCATAAAGGTAGCCTCTAAAACCAATTCGTCCTGGGATGTTCTTTTCAGGGTGCCAGGCACCTCAATTTCCCTTTCCACTCCATGGATTTTGAATTTACCCTTGGCGGTAACCTTTTTGGTTTCCCCTACGGCTATTTCAGTGCTTTCCTGGATTTCACCTGTAAACTCAGCAAAAGGGTATTTTTTGGTTTCCAGGTAATTATCCCTCATGTGCCTGTCCCGTAATCCTATCCCGGTTTTGAGCGTGTTTAGGTCCAGGTAAAAGTCCAGTAAGTTTTTATCCAAGTCAATTAAACCTTGAAGTTGGCTGGATTTGCCCGTAAATTCGTTTAAGGGGGCCTTGGAAAGAAAGGTCGCATCTCCATTTTCGGTCTTAAATGACTGCGCAAAGTTGGGGTACGATATGGAGTATAAAAGTAAGGTACTCACCAATATGCGCCACTTGAGAGCACTCATGTCCTGTCTATGGTTAGCATGTTTTCGTCCAAGCTGGTAGAGTAGTTCCTTAGGGGCTGTGTGGCGGGGCCTGCTGCCACAGTGCCATCCTGATTGAACCTGGACCCATGGCAGGCACAGGTGAAGATATTATTGCCAAAAGACCAGTCTCTGTCGCAACCTTGGTGGGTGCATACCGAGGTCAGGGCATTGAAATTGTTGCTGCCCGTATTCACCACCAACATTTGTACGTCCGTCAAGAGCATCCAACCTCCTGCGGCATTGAGGTCTGCCACTTGGCTTAAATCGATTCTTACCTCATCTTCCGTGATTACTATGGCTTCAGTAGGAGCCGGTTCAGTATCATCGTCATTGGAGCATCCGGTAAAAAAGCCTATGCCCATGACGGACATTACGGTAAGCGCACCTGACTTTTTTATAAATCCCCGACGTTCATCATTCAATCTACCGATTTTGTAGGGTAAAGTCTTTTTCATAGCTTTAGAGGTTCGTTTTGTAAATGAATGATTTAATTTAATTGTGAAAAGATTATCTTTCCATATGTACAAAGTACGTAATTAAAATCGCTTTGGATCAATAAGTTAAGCGATATACCATGGATGTTCGTAATTTAAAATTAGACTAACTTTAGTTTAGTCGATCTGTCATTGATCAAAGGGGTGAATCTTTGATTAGATTACTAACCAATACGTTTAAAAAATGTTTCCTATGCATATAAAACTCAGCGCATGTTTGATATTCATCTTATGCACCTCCCTGGGGGTCATGTTCACCACTTGTATTTATAGTCAAAGTGCTCAAAAGGCAAATACTGTGTCCTTTCAGAATAGATTTGACAATCTTCCCGCCTTGCCCAAAACCTTAAATCTAAAAGGGAGGTTACTTTTTCCTTTGGAAGGGGGGCATATTCAAGGTATTCAACTCGGTATATATGAAGGAAAGGTCCAGGCAATGTTGAGCGGAAGTTCCCGTGATGTTGCCTATATTATGGTAGGGGAAGTCAATGAAGACCATATAGAAATCCATGCAGTGGACACCTTGATGGCCGACCCTTTTCGTCATGCCGGTGGATTTCAATGGTATAGCCAATTTGTGGCATTGGGAATAGAAGACAACTTCCTAAGAGAACGATCTAAGGTTATGGTTTTTGACCTTTATGCTGAAGAACCCTGGAAAAATCCACTAATCATCCTAAATAGGGAGGGGGAAAAGGAAAGAGTTACTGCCGGGGCCGTGGGGATGACCGCCTGGAATGGGGAAATCATCTTGGCCGTTGCCAATTGGGACGCCAAGAACATTGACTTTTATTCCTGCGATAGCGCCGGTTTTTACCGTAAAGAACCTTCTTTTTCTGTTCTGGGCTCCTATTCATCGGATGAGAAGGATCAGCAGTGGTTGGCTTATCAAAACATCAATCTTTTTGCCGAAAATGACACATTGTTTTTGGTGGGGTTTGGCAGGGATGTACAAGACCGACATGTCGCGGATTTATATATGGTACATTTAGGAGAAAAAACAAACACCGTTCTTCCTTTTGACACAGATCAAATGCTGCGGTCCGGTGAAACGATACCCGTTCCCAATAGCGATGAAGTCGAATTAAGGCTGGAAATATTGGGTCAATATCCATTTCAAACAAAAAGGGGGGCAGACTTCAAGGCCGGGGCCGGTTTTTTTTATCATGATGGTAAACTAGGCTTGATAGCTGCCCCTTACCAATTGGATGGGGGGGAAGGAGTCAATGTTTTCAGGGAATTTGAAGAATGGGACAGTGATAATAGGGTAAGCCTGCCATTTAGTACCCAATGGGAATTAGTGGGTTCGTTTTCAGCTCCTGAGGCAAGACAAGCTGCGCTAGCTACCAAAGACCACTATTTTGCCATAGATAACACCCGTGTAGGCAAATACGACCGAGATACGGGGGACTTGATACAACAAAATACATACAAAGACACCAAGCACCTCAATAGTGGTTACCTTTATGAGGACATGCTATTATTGGCGCATTCCAACTACCCGGCAGCCATAGACAGTAGTGACATTCGTGTTTTGGACCCTGAAACCATGAAAATGAACATATTCAAGGATTTTGGCAGATCGGAGGGTAGCCTTACCTGGGTGTTGGAAAAGGAGGGGTATTGGTACTGTCTCTTTGCATATTATCGGGAAGAAAATAACAAGACCTATTTAGCAAAATTTGATGCCAACTGGGAAGAGGTAGAACGGTGGATGTTTCCTCAGGAGGTGCTGGACAAAATTGGCCATATGAGCATTTCCGGAGGGGTGTTTTGGGAGTCCGGTTTACTGGTCACCAGCCATGACGACAGGGAACTCCATTATATAAAAATACCTGATACAGGTCACACGCTTCAATATATCACTACATTTCCGGCACCTTTTTGGGGCCAGGGTATCGCGGTTGACCCTATTACCAACAACTTAATCGGCATAGACCGCCCCACCCGGCAATTGCTGATGGGAGGGTTAAGGCCATAGCCTGACCCACTGCCGGATGTAAAATAAGTATGATTCTTCCAGAATTTGGTTTTATTTGCCAATATTGAGGGAGATTGTATTTCCCATTGGATACTATGGAAGTGATCGAGTTTTTGGATTTAAAAAAGGAGAATGCGCCGTATTTGGAGCCCCTTTTTGCTGCCGCCCAGGAGGTGATTCAAAGCGGCAGGTACTTGTTTGGTGGGCAGGTGGAGACTTTCCAGTCTGCCCTGGCCGCTTATCAGAGTTTGCCCTATGCGATAGGTGTTGGAAATGGCCTGGATGCCTTGAAATTGATTTTAAAGGGGTACATGGAACTGGAGGTGATAAACCCAGGTGATGAAATCATAGTCCCCTCCAATACTTTCATTGCCACCTTTTTGTCGGTGTCTGCCTGTGGGTTGACCCCTGTACCTGTGGATCCTCATCCTAAAACTTACACTATTGAACCAGAGTCGGTTATCCCCAAGATCACTACCAAGACCAAGGCAGTTATTCTCGTTCATCTATATGGACGAATAGCTTGGAGCCAGGAATGGGAGTCCATGGCTAAAGAACATGGGTTGAAATTAATTGAAGACAATGCACAGGCATTCGGTGCTCAGTGGAAGGGCAGAAAGAGTGGATCTTTGGGGGATGCGGCTGCTTTTAGTTTTTTCCCTGCCAAAAACCTCGGTGCATTGGGGGATGCAGGAGCAGTGGTCACCAATGATGACCAATTAGCCAAAATGGTCAAATCCCTCTCCAATTATGGCCTAGAATCAGCGGGGATTTACAGGGTAAAGGGGGAGAATTCAAGGATGGATGAGCTTCAGGCTGCCTTTCTGAACGTAAAGTTGAAGTATGTGGACCATGTCAACGAAAAACGGAGGAAGATAGCGGAAAGGTACCTTGAGCAAATGAAGCACCCGGGAATTTGTTTCCCGGAAGGCTTGCCAATTGAACATAGGCTGTCACATGTGTGGCATCTTTTTACGGTAAGGCATTCCAATAGGCCACAGTTAATCAATTTTTTGGCTGGAAAGAGGATTAAAACCCATATTCACTATCCTGTACCCCCACATCAACAAAAAGCTTTTTCTTTCCATAAATGGAAAAGTCTTCCCTTGGCAGAGGAAATACATGGAGAAATCCTAAGTCTACCATGCAGGCCATCCCTGGAGGAAAAAGAAATAGATTACATCATTCGAAGCATCAATGCTTTTCCTGGCTAGGTGTACTATTACCTACTTACTCCATAAAATCGAGAGGCTATTTATTGGCTTTTATCGAGTAATGGAGCTGCCAGCTCATTAGAAATTTATATCTTTACGGTACTTTATTTTATGCACGCTAATCAGCCATAGTTTATTCATTCTAATTTTTGTATATGCTTAAGCGAATAGTAGACCTAATAGTTGCTCTTGTATTACTTTTTATTCTTTCACCTGTATTACTGATTATAAGTCTCTTGGTGCTCATTTATCATGGCTTCCCCATTTTGTTTTATCAAACCAGGCCGGGAATGCATGGAAAGCCCTTCAAAATGATGAAATTCAGGAGCATGACCAATGAAACTGATGAAAAAGGGGAACTGCTGCCTAATGAAAAAAGATTGACGGCTTTCGGTAAAAAACTTAGATCTACCAGCCTGGATGAGCTCCCTGAGCTCATCAATGTCATTAAGGGGGAGATGTCACTGGTGGGCCCTCGTCCTTTGCTGATGGAATATGTGCCTTTATTTTCCCCCAGACAAGCTAAGAGAATGGATGTTAAACCAGGCATAACGGGCTGGGCACAAATCAATGGACGAAACGCAATCAGTTGGCCAAGGAAATTTGAGTTGGATGTGTGGTACGTTGAGAACCAATCGTTTTGGTTGGATTTAAAAATCCTCTTTATCACTGCCAAAAAAGTGGTCACCCGGGAGGGCATAAGTCACGAGGGGGATGTCACCATGCCCAGGTTCAAAGGAGAACAATGATAAATACAAGGTTTTTACTGACCAAAAACAAAACCAAACCGCACTTTATTTATGAATAGTGTGATTTGATTTACATGTGTCTTGAGGCAATTAAATTTTCTTTTACCTTTAAATCAACAAATAGGGAATCAGAAACTTACGAAGAAAAAGGGGTTATATTTATTTGGGTTTGGTTTATTTTTTAATGTGGTTTAGTTGGGTTAAAGCTCTCCGGAGTCGCTTAGGCGGTTTCGGGGAGTTTTTTTAATAGGGGAACCTCAGCACGAACTCTGTACCCTTGCCTACCTTGCTTGAAAACGTGATTTCCCCATCCAGTTTGTTTACGAATTCTTTTACAATGTTAAGCCCCAGGCCTGTACCTTTGATTTTTGCCACGTTTCTTGCCCTGAAAAAGGTCTCAAAAATATGCTTTTGATCCTCTTTGGGGATGCCCATGCCAAAGTCCTTGACCCTTATTTCGTATGAATGATTGAGGAATTCCAAATAAACCTCAACATTTTTATCAGAATCACCGGAATAGTTAATGGCGTTTTGAAGCAAATTTCTGATAATATGGGTGAGGCAGGAGGGGTCGGTAAGCACAATTTTTTCTTTTTCGGGAAGAAACAATGAAACCTCCCTTCCCACTTCTTCGCAAAATTGGTGTACCTGGTCTTTTAAAAAATAAATTATGGGGGTTTTTTTACTGCTAATCTTTAAGTCATTCTGTACGCTTTTCTCCAACAGCAACATGTTACTGATGATTTCTGAAAGCCTGGAGGTCTGCAGGTTGATCTTTTTGATATGGGTATGTATTTTTTCTATAATTGGACTGGTGCTTTCCTCCTTGCTCAAAAACAACTCCATAAGTTCCGCACTGCTCATAATGGTGGCCAATGGCGTTCGGAATTCATGTGAGGCCATGGAGATAAACTGGGATTTCAGGTGGTTCAGCTCACGTTCCTTCATCAGGTTTTTTTTGATTTTTTTTAGCACGGTTTCCCGCTCCGTCACATCTCTGTAGGTGGCCAAAATGGAATAGGTCACATTTTTCCTGTTTTTTAGGGGTTTGAAAAGGATTTCCAGCAAAATGGTTTGATCAGTATCCTTTGTAGGATGGGGGATTACCAATGTATGTGGCTCATCGAAATTTATGGATGTGGGATAACTCACGCCAAAGGCTTCTGAAGGTTTTTTCCCCATTAAATCTCCCGGCTTATAACCTAAAATTTTCTCCACAGATGGGGAGATATAATTGATTTTGAAATCCAGGTCAAAGAGAAGGATAATGTCTCCTGTATTTTCGGAAATCAACCTGTAGAGATTGTCCGCTTCCTTTCTGAGCTGCTCGGCCTTGGTTTTTTCCTTATGGGTATGTATGGATTTCATCAAATTGGCGTATCCCCATACCAATGGTTTTAAAAATTCAATATCCTTTTCCGAAAAATCTGCCTCCTTGTCCAATAAGGCTAAAATCCCCTGTAGCTCCTCTCCTTTGTATATAGGGATGCCCAGGAAGTTGTTGAATGAATGTTGTTGATTAAATAGGGCATAATGGAATGCATCAGCAGATACATTGTTAAAAATTAATGGTTTTTTTGCTTTTAGGGTGGCCGTTTTAAGCTGTGAAAGCAGTTGGGAGTCGTGAGTTATTTTGTTGCCCTGGTTCAAAGGCTCATCCTCTGTGTGGCTGTCATGCATGTTAATAAAAGCCTGCGTCACCAAGCTTCCCTCAGGTTTGGCCTCACCTAGGTATCCCACCATGCAATCTGTTATATTCATGATGTTTTCAAGGAATTTGTCCAAAGATGGTTCGAAATCGTCTTGAAGGTAGGTGTTGAGCTGGATTTCACTCAGCGTTTGCAAGAGTACATTAAGCCGGTTGAGTTTTTCTTCAGCATCCCTACGCTGGTGTATGTCTACCAAAACCGTGATAGCCGCCTGCAGGGTGTCCAGTGTGATATGTTGGGAATTGAGATTGAACCAGGTAGGAACCGACCTGGATTTGGTCTTAAGTGCGATCTCAAGCCCTTTGATCGTTTTTTTCCCTCTAATCAGTTCAATGATAAGTTTTTTCTCCTTCTCGCCTTGAATAAACTCCGAAATCGCCGGTAAATCATGGTGCGTTTCCTGAAAAGGCGCAAAGGTTTTGCGGAAGGCTTGATTGACAAAAAAGGTGTTGCCCTCGGGAAGCTTGGAGAGAAACAGCGGGAATGGGAAGTATTCAGCCACATTCCTGAACCATTCTTCACCTTTGCTCTGGTCCTCCAAAATTGACGGTGATCTTTCATCGGACCTTTCCAGGGGCAAGTGAACCTTATTTGAGATAGGCTGATCAGCTTTTGGCGATTTAGTCGAGATACCAGTCGCCGGGAATAACTTAATGAAAATATTTGCAAATACAGTTAACGCTGATTTTGTTTCGGAATTAAGCTCAATAGTGGATTCACTGCCAAAAATAAAACTGCCCCATGGCATTACATTTACCACCAAAGCGGTTTTAAAAATCATAGTTTTACCTTTGACCTTGTGGGCTATAATATTTTTTTGGGGTAGAATTCTTACTCTTTCATCTAGCTCAATGCTCATTGTAGATAGGGGAAAGGTATTTAAAAAAGCAGCAATCTCATCACTGAATTCCTTTGGCCAGAATACCCTATCATTATCTCCGGACTCATGTTCAGGGATATAAGCCGCCCAATCTGCTGAAATGAAGCCGGAAAGTTGGCTTAGTAAGGACCCCATAGAGGCCTGTGAAACCGATAATTTGGCCAAGGTGGCATAAATACCGGATAAATCTGCCCTGATATTTTCCATGGATGAGTATTTAATGAGTGCAGCGAATATCTACAGCTTTCTACTTAATTAGGTAAAGATGGGTTGGTTTTGCAAATATATACACCTATTTTTAGGATAATTAACCCTATTTTCTCAACTAAATCCAATTTTTGGGCAATTATTACTATGAAAAGAATCCTTATCGTGGAAGATGAGGCGGAACTTGCTGCCAATATCAAAGAGTTATTGGTCAATCTCGACTATGAAGTTGCCAAGATTGTCAATAATGGAGTGGATGCCCTTAGGCTTTTGGAATTTAAGGAAGTGGACATGATTTTAATGGATATCATGATAGAAGGGGATATAGATGGGATAGATTTAGCATACAAAATCAGGGAAACCTTTGACATTCCAATCGTGTTCAGTACCGCCTACTCTGACCAAGCCATCCTTGACAGGATAAACTCCGATGTTCATGAAGGCTACCTGCTGAAGCCATTTGGGCTTGATGCCCTAAAGGCGGCGGTTTATATGGGCTTTAAAAAGCACAAGGAAAACCAGGCAAACAACTTAAAAAAGGCCACTCTTAAGATTTTCGACAAGGGCTATGTGGTTCCAGTACCTTTGGAGGATATTACCTTTATCAAGGCGGACGGGCTTTACACCAAGGTGTATACCACGGCCAAAACTTACATCATGAGAGATATTTTGAAGAATGTGGTGGAAAGGATCACGCATAAAAGCTTTGTGAGGGTACATAAATCTTTTATGGTTAACACCCAACATGTGGATTCCTTCAATTCAAAGAAGATATTGATCAAAAACCAAGAAATCCCCATAAGGAGGGGTTTCTACAAAGAGCTGAAGACCCTAATGAACCTCCCCTGATTAAGCCCATCGGTTGGGCAGGGTAGGTTTCCCCAAAATCCGCTTTGCTTCTTTTCTGACCTCCGGCAAAGTTTGAGCTTTCCAAAGGTTTTCCGTGGCATATTTTGCCGCAGCCTCCAGGTTTACAATAGGGGCAGGGTAATCTTTGCCTACCTTAAGCCCGATTGCCTGGGCTTCTATTTCGCCTATTCCCTATGGTGCATGGATATGTGGAGGCGAAAGATGGCTCAATTCAGGCACCCATTTTTTGATAAAAAGACCCTTGGGATCTTGCTCCCTGGCCTGCTTCATAGGATTATATAACCTAATCTTGTTTATCCCAGTCACTCCTGTCTGCATTTTGTGGTTCAAGGGTGGGTTGAATCATAAAGGAGTACCACTCCTTGCTCCATCCTTTGCGGTCTATCCGGC
>PXCO01000293.1 GCA_003565295.1 Cyclobacteriaceae bacterium | reverse complement strand
TGTTAAGGCTGGGATTGACTTGCGGGCATACCGCCTAAACCAAATCGAAACCAATTAGTTGCACCGTCCCTCGCTATGACCCCGGCAGGCGTTGAAAGATTTTGCCAGGCGATCTACGGCCGAGGATTCCAACCTAAAGTTTTACAAGTGCCACCTTTCGGAAAAAGAGCAGAGTATGTGGCGATGAACAGAATATTAACAATCTGAGCTGAAGCACGAAGATAGAAATTATACTCGCAAACATTCCACCACCGAAGCGGGTTGAACTAAGGGATAAATTCCGAGGCATGGGAATTCCCTCATGGTGAGATTTTAAGCTTCGGAGTAGCAATTAACAAGAATACATGATTCTGTATTGCATTACATCGGGCGAAATATTTCACTATACTTTGAAACAAAACCCATACGTGCTACTCTTATAAATATAAATAGCGTGCCACCATACCATCAGAGACGTTCCAATATGACCGATCACCCCACAAACCACCCAACTTTGCCTCTCAGCATATTATTTATAATAGCTGTTGTTGCAGGCTTTTCTTCGTGCGGCATTCTCAGCTCCGATGATAATGAACGAAATCTTCTCAATGTGACGCCGGTCTCGGCGGTGGAAGCTTTTCTGGAGGTCCGCGCCTTCCCGGGTGCAGACATTGTGGTTGAACGAGATGGAGAGCAGATCGATTCGTTTCGGATGAGCCGGGCCGATACGTTGCTGACCGACACCGGGCTGCAGCCCGCCACCACATACCGCTGGACGGCGGAAACCAAAAACGGGTTTAACAGAACCGAAACCAGACGGGCAGCCACCCTGGATACCACCTCACAGGAGTTCACGTGGGAAACCTTCACGTTCGGGGAACACTCCTCCAGCGTGCTCCGTGGGGTGTCTATTATTGACGAGAATAACATCTGGGCGGTGGGAGAGATCTATATGAACGTATTCGTCCGGACAAGCGGATAGTGATCGGTATAATGCTGTTCATTGGGACGGAATTGAATGGAGTTTAGAAAGAATATCAGTGCAATTTAGGGATAGATTTATCACGCCAAATCTCAATGGAATCGTTTCTTTTTCGCCTACTGATATTTGGCTTTCATCAGGTGTTCCTATACATGGAGACGGTGTTAACTGGACCCAATACCATCTCTTTGATATGGGAGTTTTAGATGATTCTGATGGCGGGATAGAAAGTCTCTGGGGTAAAAATAGTGAGGACATGTTTTTTGGGGGGGCTTTAGGCTCCATGGCCCACTACAACGGCCAAAGCTGGAAGAAGGTTGAAACGGGCACGGATCTGGATGTGTATGATATCCACGGTACTGAGGAGCAGGGGGTTGTAGCTGTGGCGGCCAAGTTTTTAACCAATCACAATAATCTTATGGTCAAAATTACAGAAGATGGCCACATTGAACCATTGTCGACTCAAGGAATTTCCTACAGTATCCATGGAGTATGGATAGATCCTTCCGGGCCAGCTTATGTAATTGGGAGCGGTATCTATCGTAAACCGGATGTTGATTTCCTGTTAGCCTGGAATCCGATTCATGAAGAGATTACTAACAATTACATGTTCGCAATCGATGCTATTGCGCTTAATGATATTGCAATTGCCGGAGCATTCGGGGAAGTACTGCATTTTAATGGTGCCCAATGGAGATCATTTCATCAGCAGATTTCCGGTTCAATATACGACGTAAAAATCAGTGGTGATGTTATTGCAGCAATTGGCTATGATGGGCGACAGGGATTTATATCAATTGGCAGAAGGGAGTGACCTCAGGAAGGCACAAACAACAACTCAAAAACGAGGTACTATTATGAAAAATAGAATACTATATCTTAAACCAGTGAACAGCAATCGAGCGATTCCAACCGCTCTGATGTTGGCTTTTGTATTCATCTTCCTATCGGTGGATGCAAGCTATGCATATTTGCAGGAGGATCCTCGAATTCCCGCCATTGATCATCCGCAATCGGACTCTCTTGCACCTGCTATGGCCAGGTTAAATGTAAATTGTACAGCCTGGATAACAACAGGTGGAAGGATACTATTGTGGTTCTCGGCAGAATCCCACAATTTGCCGCGAAACGTTTCGTATGGGTAACTGATGGTGTAGGTTGGGTTTGTTATGGTTTAGGGCACATGATCGATTAAATGGATCGGATCTTGTGTAGAAACGTCCGGGAAGTCGGGCACCGAATCGGGCAAACTGGGCCAGAGGGGTTCCTCCTGTCCGGTTATTAAATTGTACTTGAAGGGAATGTATCGCGCTCCCACTCCTTTATGGGTGTCGCGAATAAAAGTGAAATATTCAACTCCTCTTGACCAACGTGGTCGTTCACCGCCCAGCTCGGTTAATTGTTGGATTGTATCCCCAAATTGATCAATTAGAAATAATTGCCAGACATTGTCAACATACTTTGGTAGAATAATTTCAGACCCCATGGGATTCAAAACTGGAAACCCTGTGTGCCTTCTTAATGAATCACTATTTGTATGATAGGTTGTTAACCAGTTAAACTCTTCAGTTTCCAGATCATACAAAGCTCTGTTTGCACTTAATTGATCTGTTGAATACTGCAGGCCAATTGCCCATTTATCATTATTTCCCAAGGCACTGGCTGCAAATAAGGTTTTATGTGGCCCAGTATGCGTCGTGTCTTTTGTATTAATCGTATATATTCCTCTTTCGTACTCCTGTTGATATGCTTTTCCATTCACAGTCATTAAAATACGTTCCCCATCACTAAACCACCCATTACTTGCGGATGTATATTTGTCGAAAAAATGAGTTTCTTTACTATTCCATAGCTCTAAATTCCTTTTTTCAAGGATCAGTGTAAATAAATAACTATAAGCAGTAGCATGGGGATTATAGGATATTGCTAATTTATTTTCAGATGGGTGCCAATCTACAGATTGTATATTATATGTAATTAGTTCGAGATTACTACCATCCTTGTCCATGATCCATAATTGATTAAACGGATCTGCTTTACCCGGTGTTCGCCTCCGTATCAGCGCAATTTTCTCCCCATCGGGGCTGGGGCTGATCCAGAGCAGATGCTCTGTACCCGGCAGCGGTTCACCGCCATATTCGCCGGGCTGGAAGTAGGTTTCTTTTTCATCGGGATCGTCCTCCGGCGGGTCTTCAATTCCGGTGGTACAGGAATTTACCCCTATAAAAAGGATGGAAATGAGAACGATAAATCTCATTTTACTCATAATTGATGATATTTTGATCAAGTGCGATTTAAAAGGCATACGTTACAAAATACCTGAAAATTTCCGGGAATGGAACCTGTTTCCCCCCGCATGATGATGTGAGGTTTTAATAGGTTGAAAGAGAAATTGTATTTCCGATAAAGTATCCGTGGATGATTGGCTTCGAGTTTTAGCCCTATAACGGTTTGTTAACTGTCCGAATTAAAGTTTTAGTTATGCTTAATGTTTAATTTTAGCTACCTCAGCCCATCACTTTACCAGCATCATTTTTCGGGTCTCATGGTAGTTTCCAGCTTCCAACCTATATAAGTACAAACCGGAAGCAAGATGTCCAGCGTCAAACTGCACAGAATGCACTCCCTGATTTTGTATGCTGTTTAACAG
>PXCO01000400.1 GCA_003565295.1 Cyclobacteriaceae bacterium | reverse complement strand
TCATCGGGGAACCGTTCCTGAAATTCGAATATAGACAGACTCTTATACTTTATTTCCATAAATTCAGCGTTTAACGGCAATATAGCCCTATTTTAGCCATTTAAAAAGCGCCTTATTCAATATTTTTAATTACAGCCAGCATATAATTCAAATTTTGTAAATAAAAATATTCCTGCTTGTCAGGAACCATCCGGTTGTTGGACACAGGGGGGCCAATTGCACGCAGACGGGTACTGGCCCATGTCCACTCCCCCAAGGTGCACGCCGGGGCACAGCCTGTGTGGGAACATGGGGGTGAATTGAAAATCCCACACTCCTTTAAAATACAAAAATCAGTGAGTAAATTCCGGTGCCGGCCATGAGGTTTCTGGAAGTGATCCTATTGCCGACATGCATAAAAAGGTGACCGTACTACGAATAACCTGTCTAATCAATGCAAAATATGCAACGATTAATTTTTAAATGCAACGAAAAGAGTGTATATTCACCGCAAAATATACAACGAATGACAGCTTTCATTCATCAGAATGGCAATTGGCCAAATTTCACATGGAAAAATGATGAAATAGTTAATCTTTTGAGTGAGGCGAGAAATTTGCAAGGAAGACTCATTGGAAAAATGGAATCCCTGGGATTCGATCTAAGGAATGAAGCCTTACTTGACACTTTTACACTCGATGTATTAAAATCCTCAGAAATAGAAGGAGTATATTTAAATCCTGACCAGGTTCGTTCCTCAATCGCCCGAAGATTGGGAATGGAGATCGCTGGTTCAGTTGAGTGGGACAGAAATGTGGATGGTGTGGTAGAAATGATGTTGGATGCCACACAAAATTGCTTTAAGCCCTTAACATCAGAAAGACTTTTCGATTGGCATGCGGCATTATTCCCAACCGGAAGAAGCGGGATGTACAAGATTACCGTTGCCGATTGGCGAAAGGATTCGACTGGACCCATGCAGGTGGTGTCGGGAGCTTTGGGAAAGGAGAAGGTACATTTTCAAGCGCCAGATTCAATAATAGTTGAAAAAGAGATGAACCAGTTTTTAGATTGGTTTAATAATAATCAAAAAATTGATTTAGTAATAAAAGCAGCCATAGCCCACTTATGGTTTGTTACCATACACCCATTTGAAGATGGAAATGGCAGGATAACCAGAGCGTTGACAGATATGTTATTAGCACGATCGGATAAAAGTAACCAACGTTTTTATAGCATGTCCGCACAAATTCGAATTGAAAGAAAGCAATATTATGAAATACTGGAAAAGACACAAAAAGGGGACCTTGATATAACGGATTGGATAAAGTGGTTTTTAAACTGCCTAATTAATTCTTTAAAATCAACTGATGCTGTATTAATTAGAGTTTTATTTAAAGCAGACTTCTGGTCTAAGCATTCTAAAACTTTGACAAATGATAGACAAAAAAAGCTGTTGAATAAATTATTAGATGGATTTGACGGAAAACTAACATCATCAAAATGGGCAAAGATTGCCAAATGCTCAAAAGATACGGCGATAAGGGATATTAATGATTTGATAGACAAAAATATTCTGCAAAAAGAAGCTGCCGGAGGAAGAAGTACAAATTATGAATTAAAGGATCCATCCTCATTATAATAACCCCTTCCCACAAGGATCGCAAATAAATGTATCCGTCCGATAAACCCCATCTTCCATAGCTGGCAGATTGGGATTAGACTTGCAGGATGAAAAGACAGAGCGAACAAAAAATGAAGGACCTTTACCGGGAATGGTTGTCCTCCGGCAAGACGGGCTATAATTGCCTTAATTGCATTACAGGCCATGACACCTAATGCCATTGCCGAAAACTTCAATACGACACGCCAAGCGGTGTCATAGCATTTAAGCATTACTTGGACATAACTCCACCAAAACCACAGAAATTTATTCACATGTTGCCATACATTCTTTCCAAAATATTAATAATCTGCTAGATTGAGGTAGTGTTACATGGCAAGTTAAGTACACGATGATCTATAGCAGGACATTGTACGTCAATATGTCCGAATAAAAAAATCCAATGAAAGCGATTATATTAAAGGAATACGGATTGCCGAATGTTCTTGAGATTGGGGAAGCTGCAAAACCGATTCCCAATGACAAGGAAGTACTGGTGAGAATTCACTCAACATCCATCAATGATTGGGATTGGGGGTTGGTCAGGGGCAAGCCATTTGTGATTCGTTTGTTTTTCGGTCTAAAAAAGCCAAAAATAACTATTCCTGGGGTAGACATTTCCGGAAAAATCGAAGCAGTAGGGAGTGACGTGAGTTCCTTTAAAATCGGTGATGAGATATACTGCGATCTGTCGGAAAGCGGGTGCGGAGGATTTGCCGAATACGTTTGTGTTCCGGAAAAGACATTGTCCAAAAAACCTCCCAATATAAGTTTTAATGAGGCCTCTGCTCTGCCACATGCCGCAATACTCGCGCTTCAGGGGCTTGTGGATATGGGAAAGGTGAAATCCGGACAGCATATCCTAATCAATGGAGCCGGAGGCGGAGTCGGCACCTTGGCGATTCAACTGTTGAAGTCATATGAGGTAAAGGTAACAGGCGTTGATAGTGAAGAAAAACTTGATTTGATGACATCTCTGGGATATGATAGCGTGATGGATTATAAAAAAGTGGACTTTACCGATAATGGAGAAAAATATGATCTTGTCCTTGAAACGAAATCAAACAGATCCGTATTTAAATACGCCCGATCCCTCAAAAAAAATGGCCGGTACATCACAGTGGGTGGATCGTTAAACAGATTACTAGAAATATTTTTGTTAGGTTCGCTAATATCCCTTTTTAGCAGTAAAAAACTGAGCGTACTCGGTCTTAAGCCAAATAAAGGTTTAGACCATATTTCTAAACTGGTGGAATCGGGACAAATAAGGCCGGTTATTGATGGCCCTTATGGATTTGATGAAATCCCTGACTTGATTCAATATTTCGGTGAGGGCAAGCACTCGGGAAAGATTGTCGTTGAAATTGAAAAGTGTTAGCTGAAAACATCGGTTCCTCTGTACCTCGATTCCTCTGTACCCTGTTCCTCTGTTCTTCATCCTACCACTTTATCCTGTTCTCCCCCTCGGTAAGTTCAAATTTGGCATTCCCGAAGCGGAACTCACCCTCCAGGCCGGGAGGGAGAAGCAGGTTGGCTTCCCTGGCCTTAAAGTCGTAGCTCACCTCTATTATGCCCTTTGGATGGGGCATTCTCCCGCTAAACTCCTCCAGGTCTCCCGGGTGTGGGGCTACCAAGACCTTATCAAAATGTGGCGTTAGTGGTTGAATCCCACATACGAGGTGGAGGAATTCAAAGTTTGGGCTGGCACTCCAGGCATGGCAGTCGGAGCGGGTATCCTGCTCATGCTCGGCAAAGGTGCTGAGCCCCTGGGCGAGCATGTCCTCCCAGGTGTCCAGGTTCCGGATGAAATAATCCCCCCTCCCTGCATGTTGGGCCGCCCGGGTCAGGTAAAACCTAAAGTAAATATTGGCTTTAGAGATTTCCCCTTCACCTACGATTTTGTCAAATATCTTCCCTTGGGTTTCCTTGTCCCATAGGTCGGTGAGTATGCCAAAAATATTAGCGTGCTGACT
>PXCO01000302.1 GCA_003565295.1 Cyclobacteriaceae bacterium | reverse complement strand
TGCGGCAGTGGAGACAGGTTGGAGAGTATCGGCGGCAGCACTTCGTTGGATTATTCGTTGGATACTGTGCTAATAGATCCAGGTGATGAAATATTGTTTGTGTCAGGACGGTTATATCAATCTGACATCACTCCTGATCAAAAATACCTGTACAACTTCAATCAACATGACCATACGTTTGAACAGATTGATCTGGATGAACTGAGGCTGGTTCGGAAATACCCCTTTGAGAAGGAAGGGCCAAATGGTATTGGTGAGTTTTTCCGGTCCTTTTTCCTCCTGGACAACGATCATTTGATGATACTCAGTTTTCCAAATCCGGGCATCTTTGACTTAAGTGGTAAGAAACTGCACGAACTGGATTTTAAAAATTTTGGCACGGGTGACGATGGGATACAAGATGGGGAATTCTTTAATATTTCAACGGCCCATCCCAACAAAGAGAACCAGTACCTGGGATTTGTTCGAAACTTTGAGAAGAAATCAACCGAGCTTATGCGGGTTGACCTAAATGAGGGTGTAGCCAAAAGGATTTCCGTTCCGCAATATGATAACCTCAAGAAGTTCGAATTGCTGTTTTCTGATGGCAAAAGTTTTATGGTATCCGGGCCTCAATCTTATTTGATCCAGGCACGCGAAAAAATATTACTGGGTAGCAACTTCGCAAACGAAATTTACCAGTACCTACCCGAATCAGACAGCCTGGTAGTGAAATCATATCAAAGCAAACTTACTGATAACGAAAAAACTGAACCCAATTCTATTGAGTTCGAGACCCAGGAGGCCTTTTGGGAAGCAGTTCAACAAGTAAAGGAACAAATAAGTTTTTCACCACCAGTCTGGGACGATCTAAACCGTGTATATTATAGGTTTTCCCATAAAGAGGTTTTTGAAGCTGCACCCTCGGAAGCCTTTCAATTCCCAACCGCTACCGAAGCTGAGGTTTTCCTGACTGTCTTTGACGAAAACCTGGAGATGCTAGCGGAATCCAAGATAGCTGGTATAACGATGCCACCTCAGAAACACTTCGTAAAAGACGGAAAGATATGGATGTTTGTGAACGTGGAGGACGAGATAGGCTTTGTAAGATTGGCTATAGACCTTGGAATGGAGCCATTACCCTCCGATGGAATACAGTGAAATTAATGCATCATAGTATAAACAATCAGCACAGGGTTTTCTGATTCCCGTGCTGCAATAGCTATTTTTGCGAAATTTTTACCTTTGGTGGTAATCCAGTTTTCATAGTCAGCCTGACTCATGCTTTCTTTTTTCTCCATTAGTGTTTTATATAAATCCCTGCCGGGAACTTTTAGTCCCACCTTTCCAGGCTCGAAACTATAAATGATCATATGGGGATCGTATGCTCCGTCAATATCATCTATAATTCCGACATTTATTACATGGGTTTTTTGTCGTTCCCTATCAAAAAATATATTTATTCCTTTTCTTTCATAAACGAGCTTGGTGTAAAACTGTTTTTCGGAAATGAGGTATTGACTGCGGAAATACAATTTAGCCTTATAATTGATAAAATCCAGTCCTTCGTCGATACCCTCTAGACTCTTTATCTCCTCCGGATCTTGTGCATATTTACCAAAGTCAAAAACGAGGTTTGGACTAAATTTTCCATCTGATAGATCGTATCCAAATATGTCATTCCAAAATAGAGATTTTCCCGGCTTTTCTGAAAAAAATTCCTTCCGGAGAAATGCCCATACAGTTTTACCGGATCGTATGGGAAATAAGTTAGGGTATCCTTGAGTAATTTGTCGAAGCTTTTGACAAAAAACCCACACGGTTCTCGGGTGGGGGTGTACAGGTAATACCGATCGTCAAATTCAGAAAAAACACCTAAAACCCGCAGTATTTTCCTAAAGCAAATGATGAATAACCTTCCAGGGTTCACCTATCTGTTAAAGTTTTTTACCCCTTGCAGGGCCAGGGCATCCCCGGAATCAATTTTGCCCACAACGGTGATTTCTCCGGTGGTTTCCAGGATCATAAGGTCTATGTCCTTCAGTTTCTGAAACCCTTTTTCTCTGGCCGAAAGGTGAATTTCTTCTATGGTGATCCTTTCTTTTTGTACAGTTTCCTTGATCAATTCCCCTTTGTACAACAAAAGCACAGGTTGGCTGGTCACTAGGTTTTTTACCCATTTTATTCGGACCGAAAGCCAGGTGATGAGGTATTGCAAAAAAATGAACAGGGCAAATGCTAAGGCACCATCTGCAAGGGGAACAGCCTTGTTTAAGGCAACAGTGGCCAATGAGGAGCCCAATGCAACAGTGATGATAAAATCAAATGCATTCATCTTGGACAAGGTTCTTTTACCGGAGATACGCAGTAAAAGCACCATGCAGATATAGGCCATGATAGTAATGACAAATGTCCGTGTTAGACTATGCCAATTGTCAAAGAATAGTTGTTCCATAGTTGGGTCATTTGTGTAAATCGCCGTGAAGCAATCATAGACAATCTCTAATTCCTTGGGACGTGGCACAAAAACCTTGCTTAACTTGCCATTGTTGGCTACAGACTGGATTTTACAGGGGGCCGCAACGAATCCGCAGCACTCGCGGCGTGAAACAAGTAGACAGGGTGGTTAGAGATTAAATGATAGTTGGTATGGCTAAAGCCAATGATGGAGATTAGCAATCAATTGCCTCCAAAGCAGGGTGCAAATCGGGTGGAACCATGCCTCGGGATGTTTCCCGAATCGAGTTCCCCGAATCGAGTTCGGGGCAAGCTGGGGCAGGCTATCCCGACTTACAGTGCGGGACAAGTTCCCGAAACAAGTTCGGGACAGGTAATGACCGCTAAAAGACAATTATAAACATATGAAAGTATAGCACTTGGCAGTATCCCCAATAAAATTCAATGTGGGGTTCCATTAACGTATAGCAAAAAGGGTGACCATCTGGACACCCTTTTTGACAATAATAGGATTCTTTATTTAAGGAATCATTCCTTAGTAGCAAAGTCCGGATAGGCATGCATGCCGTGTTCGTTGATGTCCAGGCCTTCCACTTCCTCCAGTTCGTCCACCCGGATACCGGAGGTCTTTTTAAGAATGAAGAAAACAATAAAACTGAAAAGCAGGCAGAATGCCCCTATGGCCACAATCCCGATCAATTGGGAAACAATCTGAGCACCCCCGGCAAGGTCACCAAAAATACCCACGGCCAGTGTCCCCCAGGCCCCGCAGACCAGGTGCACGGAGATGGCGCCCACCGGGTCATCAATTTTCACCTTGTCAAAGAACACCACACTGAATACTACCAGTGCTCCACCGATAAAACCGATGATACAGGCCTCATTGACAGACATCAAATCAGCACCCGCGGTGATACTTACCAATCCTGCCAGGATGCCATTCAGCACCATGGTGATATCATAGTTTTTGAATTTAAGGTAAGAAGCAAGAAGGGCCCCAAAGGCTCCGGATGCGGCGGCCATTGCTGTGGTCACAAATACCGAGGAGACCTCTCCAGGATCGGCGGATAAAACAGATCCCCCATTGAAACCGAACCAACCGAACCATAACAGAAAAACACCGAAAGTGGCAAGAGGCAGGTTATGTCCGGGGATGGCATTGATTTTCCCGTCTTTATACTTGCCGATCCTTGGTCCAAGCAGGTAGGCACCAATTAATGCGCCCCAGCCTCCCACGGAGTGAACGAGGGTAGACCCTGCAAAGTCGACAAATGGAGTGGAAAGGGTGTCCAAGAACCCTCCTCCCCAAACCCAAGAACCAGTAATGGGATAGCAGATGCCCACATAAATAAAGGAGAAAAATAAGAAAGGTCCCAATTTAATCCGTTCTGCTACAGCTCCTGACACGATGGTGGCAGCGGTGGCGGCAAACATGGCCTGGAAGATAAAGTCTGTGAAGAAGGTGTAGCCTTCATCATATGCGGCGGTGTCCC
Source organism: Cyclobacteriaceae bacterium (assembly GCA_003565295.1). Taxonomy (GTDB): domain Bacteria; phylum Bacteroidota; class Bacteroidia; order Cytophagales; family Cyclobacteriaceae; genus Pleomorphovibrio. The sequence continues at coordinate 41,680 of PXCO01000302.1, read as the reverse complement.
ACCCCTCAGGAAGGCTAAGCCCCAATCCTGCAAATCCAAAAAACCCTCCCTCGAAGCCCTCTCCTGGGTACATCAGGTTAAACCCGATGAAGGCATAGGTGATGAGCCCAATGGCGGGGATGATGGTGTTTTTGAAAAGGATATTCACCGTATTCTTTGCCCTGGTCATTCCCGCTTCAAGCGCTGCAAATCCCAAGTGCATGATAAATACCAATATGGTAGCAACCAATATCCAAAGGTTGTTTATCGTAAATAGTTCTTGATTCATGATGTTTACGTTTTGATGATCTTAAGCAATGGGTGATTTTTTGGGTATTGCTAGGAGTTCCTTTAAAGTGCTTCCTCCGCAGTGTCATTGTTTCTGATCCTGTAGGCTTCCAGCACGTCATAGATAAATATTTTACCATCGCCGACTTCACCGGTTCTACCCTCTCTGAGTATGCAGTCCACCACGTCGTCTTTTAAGGAGTCTTGAACCACAATTTCCAGTTTTGTCCTGGGGATAAAGGTGGGCTCATAGGCCACCCCTCTGTAATGTTGTGTCTTTGCATGCTGTAATCCCATGCCCTTTACCTCGTAAAAGGTCAGGAATTTCACACCCAAACCGGAAAGACATTTGTGTATCTCTTCGAATTTGGAGGTCCTAATTAATGCTTCAATCTTTTTCATTTTATCAATTAAGTCTGTGATTGGTTACGAAATTAACCTCTTTGTTCGATTATTTTCAACAAAAGTAAAAAATATGGTTTAAAAAACAATCAGTCTATAACTAAAATATGTAGTTTAGTTTAAAATAGGGTATTAAAATAGCTTATAAAATGTAAAACGATGTAAAACCCCTATTTTTAGGCTAAAAAAATATGAAAACACATAAAAATTAATCAAATAAGTAAAATAAACATAATTTGTATGTGTAATAATAAATTTATGGTAGGAATAAAATAATTCTATCAAAATAACTAGTGCAGGGATAGGAATTAATTTAAAAAGGCACCTATGCGTGATATTTTGTTTAATTTTGCTCTCTGTTAATTTTTGAACCTTTAAAAGGGAAATATGAAATCGAGCATGACGAAAATGTCACACAGTGGAATGATTATCAACCATGCGAGCTTCCCCGAAACGATTTCCCCGATCCCGATAGCTACCGGGACGGGGCAGGCTACCCCAACCTTCGGTGGGGTACAAGTTATGGCCTTTGAAAAGACAATTATAATCATATGAAACCAACATTATTGATTTTGGCTGCCGGAATGGGCAGTAGGTATGGAGGGGACAAGCAAGTGGATGGCTTTGGCCCCAACGGGGAGACTATTTTGGAATACAGTATCTATGATGCATTGAAAGCAGGCTTTGGCAAGGTGGTCTTTATCGTAAGAGAGGAAATACTGGAAATGGCCAAAGAACTTTTTTTGCCAAAACTAGAAGGAAAGACGGAGGTGGAGTTTGTGGTTCAGACTTTGGGATCCTTGGTGCCTGATTCCTATAAAAACCCGGAGCGTGTAAAACCCTTTGGCACCGCCCATGCCCTGCTTTGTGCGAAAGAAGTGATCAACGAGCCTTTTGCCGTGATCAATGCGGACGATTTTTATGGAAGGGAAGCATTTGAAGCCCTTGCCGGTTTTCTCTCCCGGGAAGTGAAGAAAGATCTCCATTGCATGGTGGGGTATGCCATTCAGGATGTGCTCAGCTCTCATGGCACAGTGAGTAGGGGAGTATGTATGGCCGACAGTAGCGGCCATCTCACAGGGATGAAAGAAAGGACTTCCATCGGCAGGAGAAATGGGGACATTGTCCACGAAGCTGGTGATGAAAAGGTTGAAATTCCTGAAAATACCCCGGTTTCCATGAATTGCTGGGGCTTTCACCCTTCAGTATTCCAGGAAACCCAACAAATGTGGGAGGAATTTCTAAAGCGGCAGGGCATGGATCTGAAGTCTGAGTTCTATATACCCTCGGTGGCCAACGAGCTAATTGAATCGGGAAAGGCAAAGGTCAAAATCCTGAAAGGAGGAAAGGTTTGGTTTGGTGTCACCTATGCGGAGGATAAGGCCACGGTGATAGGTGCGTTGAAGGAACTGCACAGTGCCGGGAAATATCCAGAAAAACTTTGGTGACCCGGACGGTTAACAGGAGATATTGGCCTACGGTGGAAATTTCTGTAAATTCATTTACAATTTACCTAATTTTCAATAGATTTAAGGGTATATATCCTTTATTCTTAACTTTCACCCAAAAGTGCATCTACGATGAAACACCTCCTTTTTTCAAATCGGCCCATTGCCACAGATATTGCCTTGCTTTTCTTAAGGGTAGGGTCAGGTCTTATGTTACTCACCCACGGATGGGGCAAGATCACTAATTTTAGCGAGCGCCTCAACAACTTTGCAGATCCCATAGGGCTAGGACCGGCTTTATCGTTGCAATTGGTGATTTTTGCAGAGTTCTTCTGTGCGATATTCCTGGCCTTGGGACTAATGAGCAGGGTGGTACTTATTCCACTTCTTATTAATATGGCTGTTATTACATTTATCGTTCATGGAGACGACCCATTCAATAAGCAGTAATTGCCGCTTTTCTTCTTTATTTCCTTTTTAGTGCTTTTCCTTACAGGGCCTGGGAAATTTTCTATAGATAATCTAATTGTAAAGAAAAGACGGTATTAGGCCAAAAAAATAAACTTGGAAATCTGGCGTACGCTTTATTTATCATAAATGTCATCCCAATTCTATGAATTTGGCGGCTATTTGTAAGGACTCCATGATCTTTTCCGAACGTTCGGGTCTTGCGTCAGTAATAAACAGTTGTCCGAAGTCTCCCTTGGCTACAAGCTTCATTAAGGCGGCTATTCTTTCGTCATCTAATTTGTCAAAAATATCATCCAAAAGGAGGAGGGGCTTGAACCCCTTTTCCTCCTTGAACACTTCAAATTGGGCAAGTTTGAGACCGATGAGAAAAGATTTTTGCTGCCCCTGGGAACCGAATTTTTTTAATGGATATCCATTGATCATCAATTTGAAGTCATCCTTATGTACGCCAATGGTAGTTCTCTTCAGTAGAATGTCCTTTGAAAGATTCTTAACGAACTGGCCCGAAAACCCTGGATCTTCCACATCGCTTTTATAATGTATTTCCACATGTTCTTTTTGAGCGGAAAGGAGTTGATAATTTGCCTCCAGCGTAGGGGCAAAGGTATCCATAAAGCTGGACCTTCTATGGTAAATAATCTTGCTTAGGTTTATCAATTGCCTGTCGAAAGGTGAAATGAGTAAGTCATCCACCTTTCCCTTCTCATGAAAGCGCTTTAGCAACTCATTCCTATTTTTCAGGAGCTGATTGTACTGTACAATGGTTTTAAAATAATGGTTGTCAATTTGGGAAAGCAGGCTATCAAAAAACCTTCTCCTTTCATCCGACCCGTCTCTGATAAGAGAATCGTCACCCGGAGCGATCAACACTAAGGGTAATAAGCCTATGTGCTCGCCCATCTTTTGATAGGGGCTACCGTTTACGGTAATTATTTTTTTCTTTCCCAATTCTACCACGCAGGAAACTTCCAAAAGCTTTTCCTCTCTATCAAACTCGCCCTTGATGAAAAAACCATGGGTGCCGTGCTGGATTTGGTGCTGGTCTATGGGGTTAAATGCACTTTTGGTAAGGCATAGGTAATGGATGGCATCCAAGGTGTTGGTCTTGCCCACCCCATTTAGCCCCACCAGGCAGTTTGCCCCAGGCAAGAATTCCAAACTGGCTTCAGGAAAATTTTTATATTGGTACAGGCGGAGATTTTTTAGGTACATGGTTAAAAATCCAGTTCGATTTTCACTATTTTCGCAGTTGGGCCTGAAATTTCCTCATTTTGATTATCTTTGGGTCCCAAAGTTAGCATATTTTACACGAATTGATATGGCAAAAAAGAGTTCTAGCACGACAAAATCCAAAGTCAAATATTCTAAAGAAACCTATACCTTCTGGTACGAAAGCATGTTGCTGATGCGTAGATTTGAGGAAAAAGCAGGTCAACTGTATGGGCAACAAAAGATAAGGGGTTTCTGTCATTTATACATTGGTCAGGAGGCATGCGCTTCAGGTGCCATCACCGCCCTGGAGAAGGATGATAAGTGGATTACAGCATATCGGTGTCACGCAACTCCCCTAGGCTTGGGTACAGACCCTGGAGCGGTGATGGCAGAATTGTTCGGCAAGGAAAGTGGCACCACCAAAGGAAAGGGGGGATCCATGCACATCTTCGATAAGGAAGTGAATTTTGCAGGAGGGCATGGTATTGTTGGGGCGCAAATACCTATGGGGCTAGGAATTGGCTTTGCAGAAAAGTACAAGGGCACAAAAAACCTTTGCATCTGTTACCTGGGTGATGGTGCTGTTAGGCAAGGGGCCTTTCACGAGGCACTTAACCTGGCCATGCTTTTCAAGACTCCCGTGATATTTGCAATTGAAAACAACGGGTATGCCATGGGAACCTCTGTTAAGCGTTCCTCAAATGTGAACGAACTCTATACCTTGGGCGAAGCCTATGACATGCCATCTTTTCCCGTGGATGCCATGAACGTGGAGGAGGTTCACGAAGCAGTAGCAGAAGCTGCCAAAAGGGCAAGGAAAGGAGATGGACCAACCTTACTGGAGCTCAGAACATACAGATATAAAGGTCACTCCATGTCTGATCCACAAAAATACAGGACCAAAGAGGAGGTAGAAGAATACAAGCAAAGGGATCCCATAGAGCAGGTAAAGAAAACCATCTTGGATAATGACATTCTCAGCGAAGACGAAATCAAGGAGATAGATGCCAAAGTGAAGAAAAAAGTAACTGACGCAGTGAAGTTTGCCGAGGATGCCCCATGGCCTGATGGAAAGGATGCCTTCCTAGATGTATATGCAGAGGATGACTATCCTTTCGTCAGAGAATAAAAGTCGCATTTCCTACTCTTTACAGCCTTCTCTAGCGATTAATAGGTTGGCAAGTTTAAATGTGGAAGCAGTTTAGGCACGTGTATGTGATCCTTGGAATGGGGTACTGAAACAATTCCCCGAGTGTAGCCTTTGGCAGTAAGGTAATGTAAAATGCCAGCTTAAGATTGAGGTGAATGAGGGGCTTGTTTTTTCTTGCTGTTTGTGATTCAAGGAAAACCCCTATATTTGCGACTGAAAATTTCGAATCATGTCAAAAAGTAAAGTAAAAAAGCCTAGGAATAAGGCTGATGAGTCCAGTGAATTGATTGAAAACCCGGACGCCATCGCCACTCGCTTGAGTAGAGGAGAGGCCTTTCTGAAGCAAAACACCAGAATAGTGGCCGGTGCCATCGTATTGATGATTCTGATCATTGCTGGAATCCTATTTTATCAAATCCATAAAGCCAATCAAAACAAGACTGCTCAGGCGGAAATGTTTCAGGCTGTTTATTATTTTGAACAGGACAGTGTGGAACTGGCCCTTCAGGGAGATGGTACCAACAGGGGTTTCCTTTATATCCTTGATAATTATGGGGGAACGGATGCGGCAAATCTATCTCATTATTATGTGGGTTCCATCTATCTATCCCAGGGCGAGTTTCAAAAAGCCGCTGATCACCTGAAGAAGTTTTCATCTTCTGATTACCTTATTCAGGCGCAGGCCTATTCACTCACAGGGGATGCCTATATGGAGTTAGGCAATACCAGTGAGGCCATTAAGTTTTATAAAAGGGCAGCCGATCATAAGCCTAACCCATTTTTTACACCAAAGTATCTTTCTAAACTGGCCATTGCCTATGAGGAGGCAGGTGAAATTAATAATGCCATTTCTACCTACGAACGTATAGAAAATGAATATTTTGAATCCTATGAGCAAACCAATGCCCGAAAACACAAGGCAAGATTGGAGGGCCTAGCATCAAATTAAAAGTGTGACGAACACCAATAAAAAGAGTATGGCCCGAGGCTTTACTCTTTTTTGTTTACCATAACCCATAGACAATCAATTATGGCCACATCATTAAAGAACCTGAGTACCCACACTGGGAAAAACATCAAGGAAATCTCGGGAAAAAAATTTGGGATAGTAGTTGCGGAATGGAATGAAGAAGTCACTGAATCCCTTTATAATGGAGCGCTTGAAACCTTGCTGAAGTATGGTGCAAAGAAGGAGCACATCATCCGTAAAAATGTGCCTGGCTCATTTGAGCTTCCTCTAGCTGCCCAATGGCTTGCAGCAGTCGATGAAATTGATGCGGTGATTTGTATAGGTTGTGTGGTGCAGGGTGAGACCAGGCATTTTGATTTTATATGTGATGCAGTGGCCCATGGTATTACCAATGTGGGATTGAAATACGATAAACCTGTCATATTCGGAGTACTCACCCCCAACACCCAACAACAGGCTTTGGACAGGGCCGGAGGTAAGCATGGCAATAAGGGTGATGAAGCGGCAATCACTGCTATTAAAATGCTTGGCTTTTAAAGTCCTGAAATTGATTCCTGGAAATTTTTGGTGGGAATGAAATTGAGCCTGTCCTGACGGCAGTCAGGGCATGACGAGCACGTCACACACGGGGCAGGCTATCCCGACCTTCGGTACGGGACAAGTTATGGCCTATGAAAAGCAAATTATAATCATATGAAGGTAATGAAATTTGGAGGGACTTCAGTAGGAAGGCCCGAGCGAATGCATCAGGTAAAGGACCTAATAACCAGAAGTGATGAAAAAACGATAGTGGTGCTATCGGCACTTTCTGGAACCACCAATGAATTGGTGAAAATTGGGGAGGCGTTGGCAGCCGGCAAAAAAGACGACGCAAAATCTAGAATTGACGACCTTAAGAATCATTATAAAGCATTTTGTGAGGAATTGCTTGAATCCTTCAATGGTAAAAACAGGTCCTCCAAAATTATTGAGGAACATTTTGAGTTTTTGAACATTATTCTCAAAATATCCTTTAATGAGGCCATTAATAAGGATATTTTAGCCCAGGGAGAATTACTTTCTACCAAGCTTTTCTATACCCTTTTGGAAGAATTGGGAATCAAAGCGGTCTTTCTACCTGCATTGGAGTTCATGAGCATCGATGAAAACCATGAGCCTGAGCTTCAGAAAATCAGGGAAAGACTGGAATCCATCCTTTCCAGATATAAGGAGGATACTGTTTTTATTACTCAAGGCTATATTTGCAAGAATCATAGAAATGAGGTAGACAACCTGAAAAGAGGGGGATCTGACTATACCGCTTCCCTGATAGGAGCGGCTATATCTGCATCCGTGGTGGAGATATGGACAGATATAGATGGCATGCATAATAATGATCCCCGCATTGTGGACCAAACCAAGCCCATTGCCAGGCTTTCCTTTGATGAAGCGGCCGAACTTGCCTATTTTGGTGCTAAAATCCTACACCCTGCCTCCATTTGGCCTGCCCAATTGCACAATATTCCGGTGAAGCTTTTGAACACGATGGATCCCGATGCCAATGGAACAACGATTACCTCCTCGGCAGAAGAATCTGGGGGCGTCAAGGCAATTGCGGCCAAGGATGGAATCACGGCCATAAAAATCAAATCCAGCAGGATGTTGTTGGCTTACGGATTTTTAAGAAAGGTTTTTGAGATCTTCGAAAAATACCAGACCTCCATAGATATGATCACCACTTCTGAAGTGGCCATTTCCCTTACCATAGATGACCTCACCTACCTTAAGTCTATCAACAATGAGTTAGAACAGTTTGGGCTGGTAGAGGTAGATCATAACATGTCCATCATTTGCATCGTTGGGGATTCTATCAGGGATCAAAAAGGAGTGTTTCAACAGGTACTGGAATGCTTAGAGGCGTATCCATTACGAATGGTTTCTTATGGTGGAAGCCGTCATAATGTGTCAGTGCTGGTAGAGGCAAAATATAAAACAGAGGTTTTGAAAAGTCTGAATGCGGGATTGTTCACGTTTGATAAACCTTAGTGAATGAGATTGAGGATGGCAAATGCTTTACATGGAGGCATGCCTCCACTATAGTTATCGGGACAATATGCGAGATTCTCACGAAACATGTTTCCTCCCGAATCCCGATAATTATTGGGACTAGGGCAGGCTGCGAGAGGCTACCTGCCTGGAGACAGTAAGTTCTGACCGCTGAAAAACAAATTATAAATAGTTGAAAAATCGTCAAATGGACATCCACTATGGCATCTACACCAAATGAGCCAGAGACCAAGACAGGCTGGTTGGAGAAACTGCGCAGCAAATGGGGACTAAAGAACCTTTGGCAAGTGATTTTGGTGTTAATCGTATTTGCTTGCACAGGGATGACGGTACTTTTAATCAAACAACCTATTTTTGACATCTTGGGCGTGGATATGAGTACGGGAGGATTTTGGAAAACTGTGCTTTATTTGCTTCTGGTATTGCCCCTGTATCAGGCGTTTCTTCTGGTGTATGGATTTATTTTCGGACAGTTTTCCTTTTTTTGGGAGAAGGAAAAGCAGTTTGTCCGAAGAATGGGTCGTTTTTTTAGAAAAAAATAGATATCGTGTAACCATTATTGGGAAAATAGGTTTAGGGAATGATAATCACCTTTATAGGTTTCCATTTTTCTGTTTTAAGGTTACCTTTGTGCCCGTCTTAAACTACCTGTTCAATGCCTAAAACGAGAGGCCTTCCCTTGGAGGAAGGAGAAAAACGCAAATTAAACAAGGAGAATTTCACCAAGTTGGCGGGCATATTTCAATTTGCCATGCCCTACAAAGTGCCCTTTTTCATAGGCATGGCATTTTTACTTCTTTCAAGTTTGATGTTGCTTACTTTTCCTTTTGTTGCAGGGAAGTTGATTGATGCAGCCACAGGCGAATCATGGTGGTTGAAGGATATCAATACCATAGCTTTGTTACTGTTGGGTATTTTGCTAGTGCAAAGTGTTTTTTCATTTTTTAGGGTATTGCTCTTTGCACAGGTAAGTGAAAAGTCCATGCGTGATGTTCGGCAAGCCTTGTACCAGCGTTTGGTGCAACTTCCGATGGCATTTTTTGACAAAAGAAGGACTGGCGAATTGATCAGTAGAATTACCTCGGATGTGGCATTGTTGCAAGACACCTTTTCCATCACCCTTGCAGAACTTCTGCGCCAGGTAATCACGCTAATGGCTGGAATAGTGTTTTTACTTTACACTACGCCTAAGTTGACACTGTTCATGTTGGCCACCATTCCGGTATTGGTGATTTTAGCAATGGTGTTTGGGAAGCACATTCGAAAACTTTCCAAGACTACCCAAGATGAATTGGCAAGTGCCAATGTGGTGGCTGAGGAAACCTTGCATTCCATCGTCACGGTAAAATCTTTCTCAGGGGAACAGTACGAGTCGGCCCGGTATGGCAAGGGGCTTAACAAGGTGGTTAAAGTTGCACTCAAAGCCGCAGGTTTTAGGGGTGCATTTATTTCCTTTATCATTTTTGCGTTGTTTGGAGGCATCGTTGCCGTCATCTGGTACGGTGCAACCCTGGTAAGTGAAGGCAGTATGAGCGTGGGCGACCTGGTGAGTTTTGTGCTTTATACCACCTTTATTGGAGGATCCATTGCTGGCCTTGGGGATATCTATGGTCAGGTACAAAAAGCAATCGGTTCCTCAGAAAGGATTCTGGAGATCCTCAAGGAAGTGCCTGAAGCTTTGAGCTCACCCTACACCGAAAAGCGGATCAAAGGTGAAATCCAATTTAAGGATGTTGCTTTTCAGTACCCTACCCGTCCGGATGTGTGGGTATTGGAGTCCTTAAACTTCAATATTAAGGCTGGGGAGAAAGTGGCACTTGCCGGACATAGCGGTGCAGGTAAATCCACTATCATTCAGTTGTTACTCCGTTTTTATGAAGTGGATAAAGGGCATATAGAAGTGGATGGAGTACCCTTGCCACAGTGGAACTTAAAGGAACTCCGTTCTAATATAGGAATCGTACCCCAGGAGGTGTTGTTATTTGGCGGAAGTATCAGGGAAAACATCGCCTATGCCAAACCAGGAGCCAGTGAGGATGAAATCATCCTTGCCGCAAAAAAAGCAAATGCCTGGCAGTTTATTGAAAAGTTTCCCGAAGGACTGGATACCCTGGTGGGGGAAAGGGGCGTAAAGCTTTCCGGTGGCCAAAGGCAGCGGGTGGCAATTGCCAGGGCGATCTTAAAGGATCCGGCCATATTGGTGCTAGATGAAGCCACATCCTCTCTGGACGCTGAGTCTGAATCCCTGGTGCAAGAAGCCCTCAATGAGTTAATGAAAGGGAGGACCACCATCATCATTGCTCATCGATTGGCCACGATAAGAAAGGTGGATAGAATATATGTGGTGAAGGAAGGACAGATTGTGGAGGAAGGGAAACATGATGAACTGGCTGAAAAGGATGGGGGATACTATGCAAATTTAGTTAGACTGCAGTTTCTTGAGCCTGCTTCACAGCCTTGAGGCTAATGTCCAGGCTTTTAATATGGTGGGTAAGTGCTCCCACAGAAATGTAATCCACCCCGCACTCTGCCACCTCTTTTAAGGTTTCTTCGGTGATACCCCCCGATGCTTCAGTGAGGTATTTTCCATCTATCATTTCCACTGCCTCGCGCATGGTGGCACAGTCCATATTATCAAGCATGATAAAGTCTATGCCTCCAGTATCAAGGACTTCTTGAACCTCCTCCAGGTTTCTGGTTTCTATTTCAATCTTCAGCTTTAGTTTTCGCACTTTTAAATACTGCTGTGCGGCCTGAATGGCTTCTTTGATGCCGCCAGCAAAGTCCACATGGTTGTCTTTGAGCATGATCATGTCATAAAGGGCAAACCTGTGATTTACTCCTCCCCCAAGGCTCACTGCCCATTTCTCCAACATACGGAAGTTTGGGGTGGTTTTTCGGGTGTCGAGTAATTTAGCCTTAGTGTGTTTGATTAGCTCATTGTAACGGAATGTTTGTGTGGCTATTCCGCTCATTCTTTGCATACAATTCAACACCAGCCTTTCAGTGGTCAAAATGGAAGCAGCTTTTCCCTCCACGGTCAGGCCAATATCCCCCTTAACCACTTGTTGCCCATCCTTCAGTAGCAGGTTTACGGTTAAGGTATGGTCATAAAATTCAAAAATCCTCTTGGCAAGTTCCAAGCCTGCAATGGTTCCGTTTTCCTTGATGATGAGATGGGCCTTACCTCTTTTTCCCTCAGGGATGGCTGCCTGGGTGGAATGGTCTCCGTCTCCAATGTCTTCCACAAATGCCGCCCGGATAAACTGCTCAAACCGTTCTTCGGTGATGTAATTTTTTTTCACATCCCAAAAATAGCAAAATTAAATAAGCATTAAGGACAAGAAATAACTCCGTTTAAAAAATCACGGGGCAATCAATTCTAGTTCACAGATCTTCATAATCCCTAGTTCGTCTCTTTTAGCCTTTACCAATATGGAAAAGATCTTTTCCTCAGTCCTAAAATAGCCCATGATAAATCTGATTTTATCGGAAGTTTCTCCATTATGGATCACCTCAAATCCCTTTGGAGGGTATCGGCTAAAAAATTCACCGAGCAGGTACTCTGCTTGTGTTTTTGGGAATTCGCCAGATAGCCCGCCCATCTTTAGGTGGAGGTCCTGCTGAAAATATTTGGAAAGTTCCTTACTTGAACCCTTGAGCATGGCAGAGTGGATGACTTCCACATAGCCAGGGATATCCCTCCCTGATTTTGCCTGCAGATCAACGGCCCAAAGCTGGACTACCAGTGTTAGTATTGGCAAAAGAAATAACCTCATAAAGATTCCCTCTTCAAAATCCAGGCCAAGCAAACATTTGGCAATATTTAGGGGAAGGATCCGTGGGATATAGTTTATTGAGATTAATATCCCGCCTTTTGACAATAAGCCTTATATTTGTCGCTGCTAATAACGAACCGTGATTGGGGTCGGTAGAAATGATTGGCACCCCTATCTACCCTTTTTTGAGAACTAGAAAATTCTGAAAATGAACAAGAAAGTTTTGCTAATGATTTTGGATGGATGGGGTCTAGCCCCTAACCCTGAGGTATCAGCGATTGATAAAGCTCAGACGCCATTTATCGATGGACTTTATGATAGATACCCTTATTCTAAATTGGATGCTTCTGGCCTGGCGGTAGGCCTTCCTGAAGGCCAGATGGGCAATTCAGAAGTGGGCCATATGAATATAGGTGCAGGCAGGGTGGTGTATCAAGACCTGGTGAAAGTTAATAAAGCGGTAGAAAGCGGAGAGTTAAACCATCACCCTGTACTAACCGAGGCATTTGAAAAGGCAAAATCCAGTGGGAAAAAGGTTCATCTTATTGGGTTGGTTTCAGATGGAGGGGTGCATTCTCACCTGCTACACCTGAAAGGTTTATGTGATGCGGCCAAGAATAATGGGGTAAAGGATGTTTTTATTCACGCATTTACCGATGGCAGGGACACTGACCCCAGGGGCGGGATAGGTTACCTGGCTCAAATCCAGGAACATTGCAAGTCATCGGTGGGCCAGGTGGCCACGGTAACCGGAAGATATTATGCCATGGACAGGGATAACCGTTGGGAAAGGGTGAAACTTGCTTATCAGGCTATGGTGCATGGTGAGGGTGAGAAGTCTAAAAATATCCTAAATGCCATAAACAAGTCTTATGAAAACGAGGTGACCGATGAATTTATCCGCCCCATCATTCAAGTGGATGAAAATGGTAAACCCGTGGGAAATATAGAAGAGGGTGATGTGGTGATCTGTTTTAATTTCAGGACGGACAGGGGCAGGGAAATCACACAGGTGCTTACCCAACGGGATTTCCCTGATTACAACATGAAAAAACTAGACTTGCACTATGTAACCCTTACCCTGTATGACGAGACATTTGAAAATGTGCGGGTAGTGTTTCAAAAAGATAATTTAAGAAATACCCTTGGCGAGGTCCTGGCCAGGCAGGGTAAAAAGCAGATCAGGATTGCAGAAACAGAAAAATATCCCCATGTGACGTTCTTCTTTTCTGGAGGAAGGGAAAAGGTGTTTGAGGGCGAATCAAGGATCCTTTGCAACAGTCCAAAGGGGGCAACCTACGACTTGCAACCGGAAATGAGTGCCTATGAAATTGCGAAAAAGATCAATGCCGAGTTGCCAAAGAAGGAAGCTGATTTTATTTGTTTGAACTTTGCCAATGCGGATATGGTAGGACATACCGGCGTGTTTGAAGCTGCGGTAAAGGCTTGTGAGGCAGTGGACAGGTGTGCGGCATCGGTGATAGAAACCGCCCTGGAAAATCATTATTCCATTATTGTCATTGCCGATCATGGCAACAGTGATTGTATGCTAAATTCCGATGGCACTCCCAATACTGCCCATACTACCAACCTTGTACCTTGCATTATGGTGGATGGTCAAGACCGGTTGGAGGTTAAGGACGGCAAACTTGGGGATCTGGCCCCCACCATCCTGACCATGATGGGATTGGCCGTTCCCGAGGAGATGAGCGGAGAGATCTTGCTGAAATAAACTAATGATAAAAAAATATAAGGTTCTTTGGGCTTTTCTTCTTTTTACGCATGTGCTCTTGGGGTGCAGGCAAGAGGAGGAAAAGCCCTTTTCTAATCCCACTCAAATAGAGCAATACTTCCCATTAAAGGCATTTATTGAAGATAAATTACCGGAAATGGACGGCTTGGAAGTGGAGAAGTCTTTACGGCTCGGGGAAAATGAAGAAAAAAGTCGACAGGTATTTGATCAAGAAGCATGGAGGAGGGAGTTGGATATTTTTATTCATGCAGATATTAATAAAGCTTCTCTTGCTGATGCATATCATACTGTGGAAGACCAAAACTCTAAGGCACACAGCCTAAAAGAGGGTGAAAAGGGTGAAGTTAGATTACTCAAGATTTTTTGGGGAGAGGACAAGCAAGATTTGGACAGTATTTATTTTGTACGTGAGAAATCAACACTTTTCTATAGTTCGTTTGCTGAAGGCACCTTGGTGATCTACGAAGGGCAAATACACAACTATAAGGTATATGGGGAGCAGAAAGTATGGTTTTTACCTAATAACCGCATGTACCTTGAAGGAAGGGTGATCCGATAATCAGACAAAGGCAAAAAACACCAGCCAGGTGAGAAGCAATATCGGTATCAGGATAGGGATGGAGAACCGGATAATGTAACCAAAGAAGGAAGGCATTCTAATACCACTCTGTTCCGCAATAGACTTTACCATGAAATTAGGGCCATTTCCGATGTAGGTCATGGCTCCGAAAAATACAGAGGCAATGGAAATCGCCAATAACTCAAAGGCGGAATCATGGTAAAAGTCATTTGCAAAGTTTTTCACCTGTTCCATGTTATTAATGTCGGCACCCTGTGAAGCCATGGCAGCGGCTAGAAAGTTAAGGTAGGTCGGGGCATTATCCAAAAATCCAGAAAGTATGCCGGTTCCCCAGTAGAGGGTGTTGTGGTTGATTAATGCCGCGCCTTCTTCGGATTGGGCAAAAACTCCCACCAGTTCAAGTGCAGGCATCATGGTCCCAAATATTCCTACGAAGATAAAGGCCACTTCCCGTATGGGCTCAAAATTAAACTCATTGCCAGCCAAGGCATGCTTATCGGCAAACTTATAGGAGAAATAGCACACACTGAACATGATGATTTCCCGAATAAAAGAGAAGCGTTGACCATCAAAATGGATGGCCGGTACCCAGTCAATCTTATTGGGGTCAAAGAACACCGACAAAATAATGATGGTCAGCCAAACAAAATTTTTACTTCCTTTAAGAGAAATTTTGTTACTGTAGACTTCTGGTTCCGGTTGTTCATTGTCCCCGTTAACGTGTCCCAGTTTTTTATCCACTACAAAAAACAAGATAGAAAGTAGGGAAAGGGCAAGCACCCATGCAGGCCAATTATGTTCAAGCGTCCATATAAAAGGTACCCCCTTCAAAAAACCCAAAAATAAAGGAGGGTCGCCGATGGGGGTAAGGGAGCCGCCGATATTGCTAACCATGAAGATAAAGAATATGATATGATAGGGCTGTATGTTATACCGGTTTACACGGATAAATGGCCTTATCAGCAGCATGGATGCCCCGGTGGTGCCTATCAGATTAGATATCAAAGCACCTATCACCAATATCCCTACATTTACCAATGGAGTAGAAGCTTTGTCTACATTGATTAAGATTCCACCTGAGGCCACATATAGTGAAGCCAGGAGTGCAATGAACTGTACATACTCCGCCAGCGCATGGAAAGGGTGGTGGGTGTTTTGAAGGATGAATAAATAATAGCTTACTACCAATACGGCTAGGGCAACTGCAATTTTCGGGTAGTTGTGGTGCCAAAAGTGTTCGTAGAAGAGTGGCCCTGTGGCAATCATCAATAACAAAAGCACAAATGGTATAACCAGCCAGCCAGGTGCGGGGGCTCCGTGGTGTGCCTCATCCTCATGATGAATTGGGTTTTCATCATCCTGCTGGGGTTGCAGATTTGCATCTTGATGTACTTCCCAGGTGCTCGATGTGGTCTGTTCTGCAGGTTGTGCACTGAAGCCAGCTGGGGAGAAACCGAGTATGGTAAAAATCATCAGGGCACAAAAAGCAGCAATATTTTTCATTTAGTTGATAGGTTTAGGCATATTTTGAACCTGCAATTGCAGTATACCCGAATACTGAAAATGAGATTTTTTTAAACGAAAGTACTAAACTACTTAATTTGATTCAATTCTAACAATTTTTCAGGGTAGGTGGGAATCGGAATGGTTTTAAAGCCTTGCTTCCCACCTACCTCAAATGTATCAAAGAAGTTGCTTAAGTGCGATTTCCAATGAAACCTGAGCAATTTTTGTTTTTTCCGGATTTATCTGATGGGTCTTTTTCAAGGCGGTTTGAATGGCCTTACTTACATCTTCAAAAATAGCCTCATCTGTGAGTAGTGCTTTATCGGTCATTAAATAGGCAAATACCCTGGAAAGTCCTGTATTTGAAATGAAGTCAGGGATAACTGAAACCGAGTTGTCCGCAAAAATGCCTATGGGGCCCAGGAATATGTCATCTTCTGCAAAAGGGATATTGGCACCACAGGTGATCAGTTCCAATCCCTTTTTTTTCATTCTGCTGATTTGCTCCTTGGTCACCAACCTGGACCGGGCCGCCGGAACGAAAATTTCTGCTCCCACGTCCCAAATCCGCTCGTTGGCATCTTCAAAGCTGAGCAGGTTTTTAGCTACCAGTTTATTATTGTCTTTATTGACGAAAAGTTTTTTGATTTCATCCAGATCAAACCCTTTATCGTTGATTAACCCCCCTTCCAATGAAATGATGCCCACAATTTCCACCCCATGCAAAGCCAGGAAGCAAGCCGCAGATGCGCCCACGTTCCCCCATCCTTGGATGATGGCTTTTTTACCTTTTAGGTTTCCGCCCCAAAGTTTGTAATAATGTTGTACAGATGATGCGATGCCATATCCGGTGATCATATCCGAAACCCTATATTTATTGGAGCCTTCAGGTACATATTCAGGGTTCTCCAGAATTTTGGAAACCCCTTGCCTTAACTGGCCAATCTTTCGGATTTTTTCCGGTTCTGATGCTTTGTAATGGGCATTTACTATTCCCTCTTGGGGGTGCCAAAGTCCAAATCCTTCGGTCATTGGGATGATTTCCGAAACTTCATTTATATTAAGGTCACCCATTACCCCAAAATAGCCTTTCATTAATGGCATAGTTACGGCAAACCAACGCTTTAACACCTCCTCTTTTCTTGGATCTTCGGGATCAAAGTTGATGCCTGCTTTTGCGCCTCCAACTGGGGGACCTGAAACGGTAAACTTCACCTCCTGGGTTTTGGCGAGCTCAATCACATCTCTTTTGTCAAGACCTTTTTTCATGCGTATGCCACCCCCTGCGGCTCCGCCCCGCATGGAATTGATGACCAGCCAACCTTCGGCTTCGGATTCACTATCGCTCCATTCAAAAACAATTTCGGCTTGTTTGTTTTCAAATTTTTTCAGTAGTTCTTTCATCTGTTTATAATTTGTTTTTCAGCGGTCATAACCTGCCCCGTACCGCAGGTCGGGGTGGAATCTCGCTTTGATAATCATCCCTCTATGTGAGGTTCTCCTCATGCCCTGACTGCCGTCAGGACAGGCTCGATTTCATGTGTTTATAATTGATTTTTATTTGCCACAACTTGTCCCGATCTTCGGGATAGCCTGCCCCTGCCTGCCCCGAACTCGTTTCGGGGAACTCGTTTCGGGGAATTTGCTTCGGGAGCCTGTCCCGAATTCACGGGAGAATCTCGCATCTCCCCGATAGCTATCCCTCCGTGTGACGTTCTCTTCATGTGCGATTTCATCCAATTCCGGTTTTTATTGGGCTGACTTTAATACTTGTTTAATTTAGGAAAAAAGGCTGAATTTAGCTATTTATGAAACTTGAATTAAAATGTTCCAAATTAAACCTATGGATTTTAAAACTTCAAAATTTGGCTTCCCCTATTGGACAGTCATACTATTCTTCATCTTCCTAATAGGATGCAGAGAAGAAAGATTGCCGGAAATAAATTATACAAGCTCAAAAGATTGGCCAGTGAGCTTGGGAAACAAGGCCAGTTCCCAATATTCTACCCTTGACCAAATTAACACAAGGAATGTGCATGAGCTAGAGGTGGCCTGGACTTTTCGCACCGGAGATATTAGTGAGGGTAAAAATACCCAAATACAGTGTAACCCCATCATTATCAACGGTGTGCTTTTTGCCACTACGCCTACTCAAAAAGCAATTGCGCTAAATGCGTCCACAGGGAAAAGCATTTGGGAATTTGACCCCCATAAGCAGTTCAACCTTGGAGTGGCTGTAAATAGAGGGGTGACTTTCTGGCAAAATGGAGAAGATAGAAGGATTTTTTACACGGTAGGCTCATTTTTATTTTCCCTAAATGCAGACACCGGGGAGCTGGTCAGGGAATTTGGCAATAATGGCAGTGTATCGCTGAAAGCCGGACTTGGGGATTGGGCACAAAACCTTTTTGTGATTTCAACCTCTCCCGGCATTATTTATAAGGATAAGATCATAATAGGAACCAGGGTTTCAGAAAACAATGATGCGGCACCAGGGTACATCAGAGCTTTTAACGCTAAAACCGGAGAAATTGACTGGATATTTCACACCATTCCTAGACCCGGGGAGTTTGGTTACGATACCTGGCCAGAAGATGCTTATCAACGGTCCGGGGGAGCAAACAATTGGTCTGGAATGAGCCTTGATGATTCCCGTGGTATAGTATACGTGCCTACTGGATCTGCATCTTTCGACTTTTGGGGGGGAAATCGGCTTGGAGACAACCTTTTTGCCAATTCTATAATAGCCTTGAATGCCGAGACAGGGGAAAGAGTTTGGCATTATCAAACCATAAGACATGACATGTGGGATAGGGATTTGCCTGCACCGCCAAATCTAGTGAGTGTGGTCCATGATGGAAAAAGGATTGATGCAGTGGCGCAAGTCACTAAGACGGGAAGAGTATTTTTATTAGATCGAGACAGGGGTGAACCATTATTTCCCATAGAGGAGATCGAGGTGCCCCCTTCTGACCTGGTAGGTGAAGAGGCCGCCCAATCACAGCCCTTGCCCACCCTGCCCCCACCATTCTCCAGGCAGGTATTTACCGAGGAAGTAATTACCGACATTTCACCAGAGGCCACGGCTTATGTGAAAGATAAGATAAAAGGGTTGCGATATGGCCATATGTTTATGCCGCCAAGTACCGAAGGTACTATAATTTACCCTGGTTTTGATGGCGGTGCAGAATGGGGAGGTGCAGCCTTCGACCCTAACACGGGTCATTTATTCGTGAACGCAAATGAAATGCCCTGGATCCTCACCATGGTCCCTACTGCGGACCTGGAAGGAGCCTCATTGGGGAAATCGGCTTACATCGCTCATTGTGTGATGTGTCATGGACAAGACTTAAAAGGGGATACCGCGGGAGATTATCCCTCCCTTGTGGGAGTGGAAGAGAGGTACAGCAAAGCCGAAATTCAAGATATACTTGCTAATGGCAAGGGTAGGATGCCTGGATTTCAACATGTGAAAAAAGAACAGCGAGATGCGATTATATCTTTCCTATTAGAAGAAAGTCCTACCGAAGCCTCCGAAGACCTACATGATAAGGGAATGGAGTCCAATATCGCAAGTGTACCCTATACCCATACGGGCTATAACCGGTTTTTTGATGAGGATGGTTACCCTGCAGTCAAACCTCCCTGGGGGACGCTAACCTCCATTGACCTCAATAAAGGAGAGATAACCTGGCAAGTACCGTTAGGAGAATTTGAAGCATTGACTAAGAAGGGAATACCCAAAACTGGAACTGAGAATTATGGTGGACCTGTGGTGACAGATGGAGGACTTGTCTTTATCGCTGCTTCCCAAGACGAGTATTTTAGGGCATTTGATAAAAATACGGGAGAGGAAATTTGGAAACACAAACTTCCGGCAGGTGGCTATGCCACTCCCTCTACCTATGCCGTAAATGGTATTCAATATGTTGTGATCGCAGCAGGTGGGGGTAAAATGGGTACTAAATCGGGCGATTATTACATCGCATTTAAGTTAAAGGAACAACAATGACCTACCAATTAATCTTCATTTGATTTCACCTCTTTTTCCAGTTTGAACTTAGCCATTTGGCTGCCTCCAACACCAATGATTAATAGGAGCATATACACGATTAGCATAGGGGTGTAGCTAAAGGATTCCAGGTCTTTGATCATGGCAAAGAAAAAAGCGGAAAACCAAGATATCATGGATACTGCTCCAATGGCAAATGCCACCCTTTTCAATGGCTGGTACTTTTCAATGTCTTCTTTGGTCAATGACAGCTTCTCAATTCCCGGCATCATATAGAAATTCAATATCAGCCCATTGATCGTAAGGACCAGGACAGCCGTCATTTTCATCATGAATCTAGCTGAATTTAAATAGGAAGATATATCGGTTAGCCAAATAGCCACTCCTGTGACTATAAGCAGGATCAACCCTATGATGATGAGTTGGGAAATCAGATGCATAATAACAGCCTCCTCCTTGCTGATTTTGAAATTTCTCAGAAAATGAAAAATTAAGATGTCAAGGATAAATGTCCCTCCTAGGCCTAATACCATGCCCAATAGATGAAATGTCAATGTATATTCTATGGCATTGGTAAGGGTTTCAATGGGCTGATCAAGCTTCTGAAAAATAAACCAAGCTACACCCAGGTTAAGCAAAGCATAGACCAGGGCAGGCCATTTAAATTCCACTTTTTCGGAAAAACTAATGCCGAGTTTGTATATGAAGAGTAAGAAAGCACATGTACTGATCAGCAGCCAGGCCAAATCCAACTTTTCGGGATTGCCACCTATAATCAACCCTACACTGTACGCAAGGAACATGAGCGCAAAATAACCCACCACAATTTTTTCATAGGGAATTTTCAATAAATACATCCCTTTGATATGGTCAATGGGAGAGTCTTCTTTTACTTTTACTCTTGTCCTGTTGTTAAGGGCATAAAACCCGATAATCAGCCCTATTATGCTTAAAACGATTATTGCAAGTAAATTCAATGACATGAAAACTAGCTTATGTAAATAAAATGGACTCTCTATTAATCGCTTATCAACAATATTCATACCACTTCCCTCAATATCAATTGAAGAAAGCCTACGGTGTTATAACAAAAAAGCCCGGTGCTTACCGGGCTTTTGAAATCAAATTGTAATTAAGTTGTAATCTATTTCAAAAACAACATTTCTCTATATTTCGTAAGTGGCCAGAATTCATCATCTACCAGCAATTCAAGTTTATCAACAGCGTATCTGATTTTTTCGAAGAAAGCGTCCTTCACATCAGTACTGTAAAGTTTGGCCTTTTCACTGATATCCTCAACCTTGTTGATCCTTTTCCTTGCCTCTATCATTTCACTCACATTGGCTTTCAGAGATTCTATGTGCTTGCTCACCTCTTCTATGGTCTCGATAGCGGCCCTGTGATCCAACCCTAAGCCTTTCAGCCCATTCGCATTCTTAATCAGTTTATTTTGATACTGAATGGCTGTAGGTATGATATGGTTGAGTGCTAAATCTCCCATCACCCTGGATTCAATTTGAACCCTCATGATGTAATTTTCCAGTCGGATTTCATGTCTTGCATGAAGTTCGGTTTCGTTCAACACATTGTGACGCTTGTACAATTCAGCGGTTTTCTTGGCCACCAAGGTATCTAACGCAAAAGGTGTACTTTTAAGGTTGGAAAGGCCTCGCTTATGAGCTTCCTTCTCCCACTCTTCGCTATATCCGTCTCCTTCAAACCTGATATCCCTGCTTTCTTTGATGTATTTTCTAAGCACATCTACTATCGCAATCTTTTTCTCCTTGCCGGCATCAATCTCCTTGTCGATTTCCTTCTTGAGGTTTTTCAATATATCCGCCACGATCACGTTGAGTGCAGTCATAGGGCCGGCCACATTGGCACTGGATCCAACAGCTCTGAATTCGAACTTGTTACCAGTGAAAGCAAAGGGGGAGGTCCTATTCCTATCGGTATTGTCCAATATGATTTCCGGGATCTTGGTGATTCCCAACTTCATATACATATTGTCGCCTTTTTCAATCTTTACATTACCGTTTTTCTCCAACTCATCCAGAATTCCCGTAAGGGTGGATCCCAAGAACACGGATATAATGGCCGGAGGCGCTTCATTTGCTCCAAGCCTGAAATCGTTTCCAGCCGAAGCAATAGAAGCTCTCAACAAGTCCGCATATTCGTGAACAGCTTTAATAGTGGCCACAAGGAAACAGAGGAATTGAAGGTTCTCCCTGGCGGAGTTGCTGGGCTGGAATAGGTTAACCCCAGTATCGGTGATCAAAGACCAGTTATTGTGTTTTCCACTTCCGTTCAATCCTGCGAATGGCTTTTCATGGAACAACACTTTAAGGCCGTGCTTTTCCGCTACTTTATCCATCAAATCCATCAATAGCAGGTTATGATCAGTAGCCTTATTTATTTCTTCGAACAATGGTGCCACCTCATACTGTCCTGGAGCAACCTCATTATGCCGGGTAGAAACGGGAATACCGAGCTTCCAAGATTCAATCTCGAAATCTTTCATGAATTGTTTTACCCGCTGGGCAATGGAGCCAAAATAATGATCATCCAATTGCTGCCCTCTTGCAGGATTATGTCCATAAACAGTTCTGCCTGCCATTACCAAATCCGGTCTGGTGGCATACAATGCCCGGTCAATCACAAAGTACTCCTGCTCTACTCCCAATGAAGGGGTTACCTTTTTCACGTTTCTGTCAAAAAATTGACAAATGTCCACAGCCGCATTATTGATGGCTTCCGAGGAACGAATCAGGGGCGTCTTAAAGTCAAGTGCCTCTCCTGTGTAAGAAACAAAAATGGTAGGGATACAAAGGGTCTGATCGTAAATGAAGATCGGCGAACTAGGATCCCAAGCAGTGTAGCCCCTTGCTTCGAAGGTGGTACGAATTCCTCCACTGGGAAAAGAAGAGGCATCCGGCTCTTGCTGTACCAAAGCACTGCCCTTAAATTTTTCCATGTTGGAAAGGGCGTCAAAGAAAGTATCGTGTTTTTCAGCAGTGGAACCAGTGAGGGGTTGGAACCAGTGTGTGTAATGGGTTGCACCTTTTGAAAGTGCCCAACTTTTCACAGCCGTGGCCACTTCTTCTGCGGTGGACATATCAATTTTTGTCCCCTTTTCGATTGCGGTACTCACCGTTTTGAATACGGTGGGAGCCAAGGCCTCTTGCATTTCCTTGAGCCCAAAAACCAACGAACCGAAATAATCAGAAACTTTTAACGAAGGAGCTACAGGTTCTATCCTTTCCCTGGACTGCAACTTCATCAATGCATGTTGTCTTAGTGTTGCCATTGTTTAAATTTGTGGTTTAAAAACGATACACAAAAGTAGAAAAATATCTCACATTACAAGAAATTTGGTCGATTATTAAGCCAATTTTTGTAAAAATAATTGTTTAAGCAAAAAAATATGGTTGATTTCTCATCAAATGCCTGAAAAAAACGTACAACTACCGATTTTTACCGAAATTGAAAATTGAGCCAATTTTGCTATCTTTGCAAGTTAATTTAAAATCAGCCTGTTTTGAAAAAAGTTGCCTTTTACACACTCGGATGTAAGCTTAATTTCTCTGAAACTTCTACCATAAGTAGAATGTTTGAGCAGAAAGGCTATGTCAAGGTGGATTTTTCAGACCAACCTGACATATTCATTGTCAACACCTGCTCAGTCACTGAAAATGCCGATAAAAAGTGTAAGAAGATTGTAAAAGAGGCCAAAAAAATCTCTCCCAACAGCTATGTTGCGATTATTGGGTGTTATGCACAACTTAAGCCAAGGGAAATTGCCGGGATCAAAGGAGTGGATGCGGTCTTAGGAGCAGCGGAGAAATTCAGGCTAATCGAGCTGTTGGATGACTTTGCAAAAGAGCAGGAAACCAAGGTTCTTGCTTCTGAAATTAAAGAAGTGGATACATTTCATACCGCCTACAGCATGAACGACCGTACCCGAACCTTCCTCAAGGTTCAAGATGGTTGTAATTATGGCTGTGCCTTTTGCACCATACCTCTGGCCAGGGGGAAAAGTAGAAGTGATAGCATTCAGCATATTGTGGGTGCTGCTGAGGAAATTGCCGCTAGTGGCGTTAAGGAAATAGTGTTGACGGGGGTTAACATTGGTGACTTCGGTATACAAGGTGGTAAAAGAAAAGAACGGTTTATTGACCTGATAAAAGCATTGGATGAGGTGGAAGGCATAAACAGATTTAGAATTTCTTCCATAGAACCAAATCTGCTCTCGGACGAAATCATCTCTTTTGTGGCAAATTCCAAAAGATTTGTGCCCCATTTCCATATCCCTCTTCAATCCGGAAGCGACCAAATTCTCGCTGCCATGGACAGAAGGTATAGAAGCCAACTCTACAAAGACCGAATAGACCATATCAAAACCTTAATGCCCCATTGCTGCATTGGTGTGGACGTGATCACAGGGTTCCCTGGGGAATCCGATGAACTATTCATGCAGACCTATAAACTTCTAAACGAATTACCCGTCTCCTATCTACACGTCTTCACCTATTCGGAAAGAGCAAATACCCGTGCAGTAGAAATGGAAGAGGTGGTGCCTATGAGGATAAGAAACGAACGGTCCAAGATGTTACGTATTCTCTCTGAAAAGAAGAAAAGAAAATTTTATGAGGAAAATTTAGGTAATTCAGCCCAAGTGCTATTCGAAGAAGATATTTCGGATGGACAAATGCACGGTTTTACCGATAATTACATACGGGTAGCGGCAAAATATGACCCCCTGCTGATCAATGAAGTGAAAACTGTAACACTTCTAGACATTAATTCAAATGGAGTTATGGAAGTTACGGAACCAGCTACTCTTTTTGAATCCCAATTCTAAAATAAGAAGGTGGGTTGATAATTAATCTTCCAAATTACAAATCCTCTCCATTCATTTACTTTTTATGGAGTTTTTTTACTGAAAAACACATGTTTGTTGACTTAGGGTAAGTGAGGGGTTTTCACATTTTTATCAATGGGCGGCAATTTGGCCATTTAAGGAATGGATTTTGTTTCAAAAGTTGTTTGTAAACCAAACCAACTATATCGATGAAACTTCGCAGACAATCTCATACATTTTTATGGGCATGCTTTTCCTACTTTTTATTCACCTTTCTCACCTTATCCCAGGAAGGGGTTACGCAGGTCAATGTAATAAACGAAACGGTCATTGAAAACACAGAAACAAAAGAAGCTAAGGTAAAAGTGACCAAAGTAGTCGAAGGGTTAGAGCACCCTTGGGCAGTAAACTGGCTACCTGATGGGAAGATGATAGTCACAGAAAGACCTGGGAAAATGTACCTTATCGATATCTCAGAAGGAAAAGTGACCGAATTGAAAGGGTTACCTAAAATTGACACAGACGAGGATCAATTATCTGCACCAGATGGAGGTAATCAGGGGGGACTAATGGATGTGGTGCCTCACCCGGATTACTCCAGCAATGGATGGATATATTTTACATACTCCAGTCCGGGTGATGATGATGCTGTGACAGGAGACTATGATTATGCTACGGGCACAGCCCTGGCCAGGGCAAAATTGGATGATGGTGAATTGGTGGAAGTAGAAACCTTGTACGCACAAGTTCCCAGAACGAATCCTGGAAGGCACTATGGTTCTCGGATTATATTTCCGGGTGATGGAACTGTTTTATTCTCCATAGGAGACCGAGGCCTAAGATGGCCAAGTCAGGATCTCACGGATCCTGCTGGCTCCATTATTAGGTTGAAAGAAGATGGGGGGGCAGTAGAAGACAATCCGTTTGTGGATATGGTACCTGGAAACTTAAGGCCTGAAATCTATTCTTACGGACATAGAAATAATCAAGGTTTAGCAATAGATTCAAGGACGGGTAATATCTGGACCACTGAGCATGGCCCAAATGGGGGAGATTTACTACACCTCATTGAGAAAGGGGGCAATTACGGATGGCCACAGGTAGCCTTTGGTAAGGAGTATAGCACAAGAGAAAAAATTGGTATAGGAAAGGAGGCACCAGGTGTGAAGCCCCCTAAGCACATATGGAAAGAAAGCATGGCTCCATCAGGTCTATCTTTTTACCATCAAGGTAATATACCAGCTTGGGAAGGGCAGCTTTTCGCCGGTTCCTTATACCGAGAAGCAATTTATAGAATAAAAATTGATGGGGATGAGGCAAGTCGGGAAGAAGAGCTATTCAAAGAAGAAATCGGACGCATCAGGGACGTGAGGCAAGGTCCGGATGGAAACCTCTATGTAGTCACCGATGAGGGTAATGGTGGTGTGTTCAGGATAGAGTCTGCTGACTGATAAATATTCGCCATTGTTAAATACCGCGGAGGCTGTGTCGATATGAGGCATGGCCTCTATTTTTTTAACATAATGATAATCAACTTTGCAAGGTAAATCGCCCCCTTACAAGAGCCATCTATACCAAATCGCTCGTTAATTCCACTTTCCCTCAAGTTAATACATCCTTATTACCATTTATCAATTCCAGGAAAAACCCATTGACTCTTTCAGGAATTTGGGTTATGTTTGAGGTTAACCATAAAATTAACATTGGTTAACTTACCCAAAATGACGACTATCCATCCCCACTATCTGATTTTTATTTTGGTCTTTTTGGCTGCTTGCAAACCCAGCGCCCATAAGGATTATACCGCAGACTACATTGAAGAAGAGCCCGACCCCATCTATGCCGAACACGTAAGAAGTTCCTCTTTCCAATCTCCAGAGGATGAAATGGCGGACTTTGAACTGCCCCCTGGGTTTGAAGTCACCCTTTTTGCCTCCGAACCTGATATCACAAAACCCATTAATATGGCCTTTGATGATAGAGGAAGACTATGGGTTACGCAGTCATCGGAATACCCCATTAAGGCAGGCCCAGGAGAAGGACAGGACAGGATCAGCATCCTGGAGGATACCAATGGAGATGGCAAGGCCGACCAAATTTCTCATTTTGCAGAGGATCTGAATATTCCTATAGGAATAATTCCGGTAAAAGACGGGGCCATCGGTTATAGTATTCCCCATGTGTACAGGTTTTATGACAGGGATGGTGACAATATAGCCGATCAAAGGGAGGTGCTCATTGCCAATTTTGAGCATAAGGACACCCATGGTATGGTGAACAACCTTTTTAGGGGACTGGACGGCTGGATTCATGCTTCTCATGGATTTTCCAATGTTTCAGTTGTGGCGGGGAAGGATGGGGATTCCATCAAAATGACATCTGGAAATACCTTTAGATTTCTGCCAGACGGAGGCCGGGTAGAAAAGACAACCGATGGTAGAATTAACCCTTTTGGGTCTGACCTGGATAAATGGGGATACCATTATTCAGCAGACTGCCATACCTTACCCATTTATCAATTGATTTGGGAGGGCAACTACACCCAGTGGGGGAAAAAGGAACCCAATTTGGGGTTTGCCCCTTCTATGATGGACTATGGCTTGAATTCCACTGCACTTTCAGGTTTGGTCTATTATACCGATGACCAGTTTCCTGCGGAATTTAGGAACAGCTTTTATTCCGGAGACGTGGTTACCTGTCGGATCAGCAGAAGTGTAATAGATTTTTATGGTTCCACACCCAAGGCCACACGAAAAGTGGATTTTTTAGTGAGTAAAGACCCTTGGTTCCGCCCGGTGGATATTAAAATCGGGCCGGATGGTGCCATGTATATTGCAGATTTTTACAATAAGATTATAGGCCATTACGAGGTGCCGTTGGATCACCCAGAAAGGGACCGCTCCAGCGGTCGAATTTGGAAAATCACCTATAATGGTAATACAAGAAAATCCAAAGATTGGTCAAAAGCCAATTTAGATGAAATTTTAGAGGGAATGGGGAGCCCCATCTTGCAAACCCGGATGACAGCCACCGATGCCCTTGTGGATTACCATGGAAACAGCTCCGGAGAAACATTGAGAAGGTTACTGGAAAAAACATCTATCTCAGAAGAACAATACATACAGGCACTTTGGGCACTTTTCAGGATACAAGAACTCACTGACCCCTATATGGAACAGTCGCTGTCCCATTCATCGCCCCTCATAAGGGTCCATGCCCTTAGGGTGTTGTCCAACCTTAAAAACCCATCAGAAAAGCATAGTCGTTGGGCAATCAACGCAATGATGGATGATAATCCGCATGTAAAGAGGGCAGCAGCTGAATTTTTGATTCGGCATCCCCACCCCGAAGCTTTTTCCGGATTGGCTGACCTCTATCAGCGTACTCCGGAAGAAGACACTCATCTGAGATATACTGCCAAATTAGCTTTGTTTCACCAAATGCTAGAAGAGAATATTTTGGAACTGGCCATTGATCACCCCTGGCAAGCAGAAGCATTACCATTAATCTCCATGGCTCTGGCAGATGTAAACCACCCGATAGCGGCTGAATTTCTATTTGATCAATTTAAATTGGGGACTATTCCTCTAGATTGGAACTTAGCTTACCTGAGCAGCGTCTCTAGAAACATCCCTCGACAGAAATTACAGGACGTAATACTTTTTGCCAAAAATAAAGAAGCCCTTGATCATTCATGGGTAAGTGCCTTGGAGGAAGGTATTCAACAAAGGGGTGGGGAAATGCCTAAAACCCTTTCGGAATGGGGGCAGGAAATCAGCAGAATGACATTGACCAACCCGCCCCCCGGAAATCTAAAATGGACTGATTCCATTAAAGCCAACTATCAATTTGCCTTACAAAAAGCAAAGCAGTCCCCTTCTGAAAATTATTCACCTACTTATAAGGCCATCATAAGTATTCCTGAGGCGGATGAGGATACTAAAGCTATGGCAGCCGGAAACCTGATTCACCTGGAAAATCTCAAGCATGCCGCATATTTGGTGAATTTGATACAAACCCCCGATCTATCCCTTTCCCAAAAACAAAAAATCATCCAAAACATTGGGACGTCAACACATCCGGCATCAAGAAAGGTACTGGTGGAAAGTTTGGCAGGTGCTCCTTTAAGCCTTCAAGAAACCATAGCGAACCGGCTGGTACAGACTTCAGAGGGGGTTGGTGTCCTATTGGAAAATATCAATCAAGGCCATGTCCCTGCCAGGGTACTAAAGGCCAGAAATGTGGATGAGAACTTTCAAAATATTGCCAATTCTATCCAAAAAGAGGAGTATGAAAGACTTACTTCCACTCTCCAGCCCATAGACGAGGAAAAACAAGCCCTAATTAACTCCCGCACAGGTGACTTTGCCCATGTGGAAGAAGGAATGACCCTTGGGACCCAACTTTATGAAAAAAATTGTAGCATGTGCCATCAAATAAACAACCAAGGCGGCATGATTGGCCCCCAGCTTGACGGCATAGGGAATTGGGGCTTAGAAGCCTTAGCAGTAAAGGTGCTGGACCCCAACCGAAACATATCTGAGAACTTTAGAATGTACAACATTGTACTGAAGGACGGGAAAAAAGTTTCTGGGTTGTACAGGAGGGAAGAGGGAAACCAGCTGGTACTTGCCGATCAAAGTGGTAATGAATTTAAATTAAACATAAACGAAATTGAATCCCAAACCCCTGTAAAATCCACGCTAATGCCGGATAATTTCGGAGAAGCTTTGGATCAAGAGGACTTTAACCGGCTTATGACTTATCTATTGAATGTACGCTAAAGCCCCCCCCATGCATAATTATTCACGAGCAACAGTTTGCGTTTTATTATTTCTACTTTATCTGCCGGCAGATACATTTTCACAAAAGGCAGATGGTAAGGAGATAAGTTTTTCCAAAAACACCCTCAGCAGAGACTTCCTCGCAGAAGGAGTGGCTGTAGGTGATGTGAATGGGAACGGGTTAATGGATGTAATGGTAGGAGCTTATTGGTTTGAGGCCCCACATTGGAGGAAACACGAGTTGACCACACCTGAGCAATTTAAATATGACAAGGGGTACAGTAATGCGTTTGTGTCCTACGGCATGGATGTAAACCAAGATGGGTGGGTAGACTTTGTACGTATTGGGTTTCCCGGGAAGGAAGTACAGTGGTTTGAAAATCCCAAAGGGCAGACAGGACATTGGAAAGCACATATGATTCACCCATCTCTTGGTAATGAATCCGCAGGATTCTATGATATAGACGGGGATGGCAGAATGGATATTTTAGGGAGTCTGCCTGAGACGGGGGAAATGGCCTGGTTCAAGGCCCCCTCTGCCCCTGGTGACCTTAGGTGGGAGGCTCATGTTATTTCTAAACCAAACAGCCCTGCAACAGGTCAATTTGCCCATGGACTTGGGACCGGAGATATGAATGGCAATGGAAGGTCGGATGTGATCATCACAGAGGGCTGGTGGGAAGCACCGATGGACCCAACTGAGGGTCCATGGGAGTTTCACGTTGCAGCGCTCGGTGAACCCAGCGCCCAAATGCATGCCATGGATGTGAACGGAAATGGTCTAAAGGACGTGATTTCCTCATCTGCACACGAGCTAGGAATTTGGTGGCATGAACAGGAAAGGAAAAGTGATGGCAAAGTGGGTTGGAAAACGCATTTGATTGACGACACCTTTACTCAAACACATGGACTGGAACTGGTAGACATCAATGGAGATGGCTGGTTGGACCTGGTGACCGGCAAAAGGTACTATGCTCATATGGGAAAAGATCCCGATGCAGAAGGCCCTGCCTATGTTTTTTGGTACGAATTCATTCCTGGAGCTACTCCTTCCTGGAAAGCTCATATGGTGGATGATGATTCCGGGGTGGGCGTGCATGTGGTTTGTGAAGACATGAATGGCAACGGTCTGATTGATATCGTAGCTGCTAACAAAAAAGGGGTGTTCGTGTTTTTCCAGGAAAGAAAATAGTCAACGGTTCAAAATTTTGAAGACCTCCAGGGGTCTTTTATTCAAAACTTTTACCCGTGTAAGATCAACCGGTTAAACTTTAAGCGCCGCAATTTCGAATTATCATCTTCATTAATTGGGCCCTGGATTTACCAGATAGCAAATACCGATTTTTAAAATCATTTTATTACCAGAATTTCCTGCCCTGTTTACCTATCGCCCACAGATGGGGTTTCTTTAGCAATGACTATCGCCTCTTTAATCTGGTTAATATCCAATGGCTATTAAGAAAAATGTCTTTCACTATACCCTGATGCTGGCAAAATTCGCAAAGGAAAATATTTTTTTTTCCGTAAACCTCCTTTGCACCAGACTTATAGGAACCAAACCTTCGAATCAAATGAATTGTGTTTTTAGCTTTATTGATTGGATTCCGTGGAATAAATAATTAAAAAATTGGCTGCTAATATAAATAAACCAAAGCTTCTATAAAATTCAAATCCGGAAAGCTCCTATAAATGTAACCCGCACTCAGTTTTAGGGCTATTATTCCACCTTCCACTTCTATCCTGTCCCGGAACCGTGCAGTGTTTACAGCCTATGCTGTGATACCCCTTTGCTATCAGTGGGTGAAAAGGGTAATCGTGTTCCTGAATATATTTGTCCCTGTCCTCTTCGCTTACATCCAGCAAAGGGTAGAATTTGAGAATTCCCCCTCTTTCCTCAAATATATCCAAGGATGCGCGATGGTCACTTTGCCACCACATTAGCCCACTCACCCAAACAGAAAACCTACTCTTTATGATTTCCAAAGGTTTGACCTTGTTAATGGAGCAACAAAGTTCGGGATCTGTTTTCCAAGTCTCATTCTTAGTGGTGAATTCATGGTCCTCTTTACCTGCTCCCACAGATTCCACATTCAGACCATACAATTCTGTAAGTTTCTTTTTATAGGCAATCGTTTCTTCAAAGTGATACCCGGTATCGATAAAATAGATTTTTTGGTTGGGGTTAATCCCAGAAAAAATACTTAACAATAGTGCTGATGTGGCCGCAAAGGAAGAAGTCAACATGACATCACTCTCATCAAAATCTTCATAAAGTTGTCTCACCCTATCCTCCACCGAAAGGGTGTGGTATTTTTTATTCAATGACTTAATTTCTTCAGGGGTATAGATTTTCTTTGAGACTTCGGTAATTTTCATAAATCAATTATTAACGGTCTACCAAACTGACAAGAGACTCGAAAGCCCTGCCTTGATTATTAATCAGCCCGTAAATATAAGCAATAAATCTACCACTTGAATCATAGAACCATATAAATCCTATAAAATTGATAGGTTTTATGTGAAGGTAGGAAAATTGGGATTCAATTCTTTACTCCCAAAACCAATAACTGTTTCCTTACACTTACCAAAAGGGTTATGATTGAGCCCATTATCGCTATCACGAAAAAGGAGGTTTTCAAATTAAAGATTTCTGCCACGAAACCTATGAGAGGCGGGCCGATCAAAAACCCGAAAAAGGATAATGTGGAGACCAATGCAATGGCCACACTCGGTGGGTAGGTATCTGACCTTCCCGCAATGCTGTAGGAAAGTGGGATAACCGCAGCGGTTCCTAACCCTACAGCGGTAAAACCGATAATGGCAGCCCAAAAATGCGGAATAAGCACAGGAATCAATAGCCCTAAGCAAATCAAGGCACCGCTAAATTTTAATACAGTTATTTTTCCAACTGAATTGGCCACCCTATCTGCCAAAAACCGGCCGATAGCCATTGCTCCCATAAAGGCAAAGAAACCGAAAGGAACAAGTCTAGGTGCGGCACCTATTTCTTTTGCCATGTAAATGCCCGACCAATCGAACATACACCCCTCACACAACATTCCGCAAAAACCTACCAGGCCTATTCTGAGTAATAATGGGTCTGGTCGTTTTAAAATAAGCTGAGGGGAAGTAGCGCCTTCTTGTTCAGGCCTGATATAGAAAGATGCCCAAGACACCACCAGTATCCCTATACTACCTACGAAAAGATAATGAGTCATGGGGCCTACCTCATAATTTATCATAATGGCACCTACTCCTGCCCCGGTAAACCCCGCCAAACTCCAAAGTCCATGAAATGAGTTAATGATGTTCTTCCCGTACCCATTCTCTATATCTATGGCCTGCGTATTCAAGGAAATATTCATAAAGTTCCCCATTAACCCAAATACTATGACTAAAAACGCCAATTGAGTACTGCTGTCCGCCATACCCAGGGAAATTAAAGCGATCATGTAGAGAGAAATCCCCAATACTATCACCCATCTGCTGCCAAACTTATATACCGCCCAGGCAGCTAAAGGCAAGGCTATCATTGACCCTACTGGAAGCCCCAAAAGCAGGGTTCCCAATTGGCCTTCCGATAGTTGAAAACCACTTTGAAAATCCGGGATCCGGGATGCCCAAGAAGAAAATAATAATCCTGAAATGAAAAAAAGACTTCCAATTGCCCACCTTCGTTGCTGTAAAATACTCATGCCATTCAAAATAGGTCTGCAAGTTAGGTGCAATTTCTCTAAGTTTTTCTATTGCGGATATGAATTAATTTTTAAACTATGTGACTGAATTGTTGTTTCTCATTTAAGAATACCAAAGAAAATATGGAATTTGTAATAGTTGGAGTTACTGTTTGTTTAGCTATAGGGCTAATTCACATCATTGTAAAAAAGGTTTTCCATTAAATTTTAGGTTTTCCTTCGCAAATACTATTTTAGATTTTCTAATAGAAATAGTTAAATGGACTTAAAGAACCAGTCAATTTCTTCCATTACTTTTTTCGAATATCGGAAGGGAAAAAGGTGGTGGGCCTTTAATCAGATGCAGCTGGCCATCAAACCATTAAAAAATCAGGAAGGGATTCTCTTTTTCAAGCTTATGGGTACGGGAGGTGGATTCGGATTTTCACTTAAGCCTGATTTCCGCACCTATTGCCTCTTCATAGTATGGAAAGACCCTCAATCAGCTAAATCCTACACACAGTCCGAGGCCTATCTTCATTTCAATAAAAATTGCAAAAGTAATTTCACCTATTGGATGGGGTGTATTCAAAGCAGGGGTACTTGGGGAGGAACTAATCCACTGGTAGATACCTTTTCCTATAAAACTGGTCCAATTATGATCCTTACCCGGGCAAGGGTAAATTGGTCGAAAATTCCGAGATTCTTATGGCACACTCCTGCTGCAAGCAGATCATTGGAGGGTACGGAGGGATTACTTTTCACCAAGGGGATTGGAGAATGGCCTCTGATAGAACAAGCCACTTTCAGCTTCTGGGAAAGTGCAGAGCACATGAAAAGGTATGCCTATAGAAAGGAACATCTTGAAATAGTGAAAAAGGTGAAAAAAGAGGCTTGGTACAAGGAAGAGTTGTTCGCCAGGTTTGTCCCAATATCACCTGAAGGCTTATAAGAAATTTACGTGAAATATCATTTAACGAGATTTGCACCCACTCCCAGTGGATATTTACACTTGGGTAATCTTTTTTCTTTTGTACTTACTGCAGCTCTTGCACATAAACATGGTGCGGAAATCCTGCTTAGGATCGATGATTTAGACCAATGCAGGGGTAGGCCAGAATATTTGGAGGACATTTTTGATACCTTATATTTCTTGGGTTTTTCCTGGCAAAAGGGGCCAAAGAATTTATCTGAGCATGAAAAAAACTTTTCACAGGTCCATCGACTACCTTATTACCAGGAATCTCTCTCCTATTTAATGCAGCACAACTTGGTCTTCGCCTGTGAATGTTCACGAAAAAAAATTGCCCAATATCACCATAATACCGGCTATCCAGGGTTATGTACAAACAAGAATCTTTCCTTTACTAAAGGCAATACAGCCCTTAGGGTTTACACCGAACCCAAAACCCCCATTTCGGGAATTACTTATCCCAGTAGTGAATTCTACGAACGAGTACCGGACGATATGGCGGGCTTCATTGTCCGAAAAAAAGATAGGATGCCCTCCTATCAGCTCAGCTCCATGCTGGATGACACTTGGTTTGGAGTGGATCTAGTGGTCAGGGGTACTGATCTCTACCCTTCTACCCTTGCCCAACTATACCTCAGTAATTTATTGCCTTCTTGCTCCTCTTTTAAACAGACTACATTCTACCACCACCCCTTACTATTGGATAGTGATAAAAAGATGGCTAAAAGTAGGGGCTCTACCTCCATACGGCATATGAGGGACCAAGGAATGGAGGCTTCCGATATTTTTATAGCACTGGGAAAAAGGTTAGGAATTTCTCAAGAAACCTCTTCTTTGGACAACATGATTTCTATACTTGCCCGTCCTCAGACATTCCTGCAAATTAATCAATATCTCCGCAGCAGTTTGAATAGGCTAAACGAAGAATAACCTATTTCTAATCCGCTTATCTATAAATGCTACTTTAATCCATAAAGTTTTCTCCCGTCTTTAGAAATAAATGCTAATTTTACCGAATGGGTATATCCATACGTTAGATTAATTGTAAACCTAATAAAAACATGAAATTCCCTCTAAGGTCCCCATGGCTCATTTCTCTTGGGCTTATCACAAGTATGCTTTTTTCTTGTGATACAGAAAAGAAAGAGAACATCCATCCATTTGAAGCACTTAGTGAAGAAGAGAAAAGATTGCCTGAAAACGCCCTTTTAGGCATCAAGGTAGCCGATGGGCTGCAGGCATCTCTTTTTGCATCTGAACCCCTATTGACCAATCCCACCAATATCGACATCGATCACAGGGGCAGGGTATGGGTTTGTGAAGCCTATAATTACCGGCCTGACATCACAGGCAACGAAACCAAAGCCGAGGGCGACCGTATTGTGATACTGGAAGACACGACCGGAGACGGCAAGGCAGATAAAAGCACCGTTTTTTACCAAGATCCTGAGCTGAATGCGCCATTAGGGATTTGGGTGATGGGAAACCAGGCAATTGTCTCTCAAAGTCCATATGTGTGGCTGCTGACCGATACCAATGGGGATGATAAGGCCGACAAAAAAGAAATCCTTTTTCAAGGCATTGACGGAGAACAGCACGATCACGGCATGCATGCTTTTGTCTTTGGTCCTGACGGGAAATTCTATTTCAATTTTGGGAATTCCGGCGGCCAGATCAAGGATAAGCATGGTAAGCTTATCGTGGATAAATTTGGGAATACCGTAAATACTGAAAATTACCAGGAGGGACTGGTCTTCAGGTGCAACCCGGATCTTACGGAATTTGAAGTCTTAGGTCAAAATTTCCGTAATAATTACGAAGTAGCGGTAGATTCCTATGGCACCATGTGGCAGTCTGATAATGATGATGATGGTAACAAAGGGGTACGTATTAACTATGTAATGGAATTCGGGAATTACGGCTATAAGGACGAAATGACCGGCGCAGGTTGGAGGGCAAATAGAACCAATAAGGAAAAGGAAATACCCCTGCAGCATTGGCATCTCAACGACCCGGGCGTAGTTCCTAATCTTCTGCAAACCGGAGCTGGTTCCCCTACGGGCCTGGTGGTCTACGAGGGAAGACTACTTCCAGAGGTTTTTTGGGATCAAATGATACATACCGACGCAGGACCCAATGTGGTGAGGGCTTACCCTGTGTCCAACGACGGTGCAGGGTATAAGGCAGAAATCGTCAATATTATGGAGGGAGACCAAGACCAATGGTTCAGGCCCTCAGATGTCTGCGTTGCCCCAGATGGCTCTTTGATGGTAGCCGATTGGTACGATCCTGGCGTTGGGGGACACCAGGTAGGGGATCTGTACAGGGGAAGAATTTTCAGGGTGGCTCCCCCCAACAACCCCTATATCACCCCTACGTTCACATTTGACAGCGTAGAGGGGGCACTTGAGGCATTGCAAAATCCTAATTTATCAGTACGTTATCACGCATGGCAGGAATTGCAGAAAATGGGTGAAAAAGCTGAGCCTGCATTAAATGAAATGTATGCTACCCATGAAAATCCGAGAATGAAGGCAAGGGCATTTTGGGTCTTGGCCAAGATGGAAGGCATTGGAGAGGACTATATTAAAAAGGCAGTCAGCCATGAGGATCCAAACATGAGAATCGCCGCAATACGAGCTGCTAGACAGGTAGGTATAGAATCAACACCTATATTGAAGAAATTGGCCCAGGACAAAAATCCCCAAGTGAGAAGAGAAGTGGCAATAGCCTTGAAAAATAATTTTTCCCCTGGGGCATCAGAGATTTGGAGCATGTTGGCTCGTCAGCATGATGGTGAGGACAGGTGGTATTTGGAGGCACTTGGGATTGGCGCTGAGGGGCAATGGGATCAGTTTTATAGGGCATGGGAAGCCAATCAAGAAGGGCAACCCGAAAAAGGGAAAAATGACATAATATGGAGGTCAAGGACAGGATTGGCTGTTCCAAATTTGGCTGTTTTGGCCGCAGACGATGAGGTACCGCTTGACAACAGACTCAGGTATTTTAGAGCTTTTGATTTCAATCCCGACAAAGAAAAAAAATCAAGGGCGCTCATTCAAATGCTGGAGGATCGTCAGATTAATCCAGAGAATAACCAAGAACAAACCCGAATCAATAAATTGGTGTTGACGCATTTAGACCGGGAATACTTGAATAAATCTGCTGTTGCCAAATCCACCTTGGAAAACACTTTGCGGGAAACTTACGGGACAGAGGAATACTTAGAATTGGTAAACAGGTACAGGGTTGAAACTGAAAGTGAGAATCTATTGGCACTGGCCATAAAAGAATCTGATAACAATCTAGGCAAAACCGCCGCTTCACTTTTGTTACAACTGGGAGGTGCTGATACCATCAGGGCCTTCATCAAACAGGAAGATGAAAGAAATGCAGCAAACCTGCTAATGGCCATGCGGGGAATAGGAAATAAGTCATCGTTAGATATTCTCGAAAACACTGCTCTGGATCCTTCAAACCCAATAAATTTAAGACGAGAAGCAGCCAAAGCCATTGGTGGAAGTTATGGAGGAGAAGACCGGGTACTCTTTCTCCTAAAAGAGGGGAAATTCCCTGAAAACTTAAAGGCGTCTGCAGTTGATGGGGTTAGCAAAGCTTGGAGAAAAAGTGTAAGGATAGAAGCTGCTTCTTATTTAGATGCAGGTGAGGAAAGTGGTGAGGAACTTCCCCCTATCAATGAATTACTAGCCATGAGTGGGGATAAAGAAAATGGGCTTAGGGTGTTTAAGGAAAATTGTGCACTTTGCCATCAGGTGGGCAGCATAGGCATGGAATTCGGACCAAATCTTACAGAGATCGGGAGCAAGCTATCTCGGGAGGCTCAATTTATCTCCATAATTCATCCGGATGCAGGCATTAATTTTGGGTATGAGGGATATATGATTACCCTAAACGATGGGAGTGTAATAGGGGGGATTACAGAAAGCCACACAGAAACGGACTTGGATTTGAAGCTTCCGGGTGGAAACAAAATGTCTTTAAAAACAAGTGACATCTCCTCCATGGAACAGATGGAAAATTCCATGATGCCTTCCGGCTTAGAAAAATCCATGAGCACTCAAGAATTGGTAGACCTGGTGGAATACCTGATGAGCCTTAAGAAACAATCATCTTAATTTAACAATTAGTACATATGAAGAAAGAAATGAGCAACGGAAGAAGAGCTGCACTAAAAAAAGTGGGAGCCTCTACCGCCATTGGCCTGATGGTCCCCTCTCTATTCAACAGGCTACAAGCAGCAGAAGAAAAGTTGCCAATTGAGTTGAAGGGGAATATTAACCACTCCGTATGTCGATGGTGTTACAATGAGATCCCTTTCGAGGACCTTTGCGTAGCAGCAAAGGAAATAGGGTTAAAATCCATTGAACTTACCGGTCCTGAGGAATGGCCAATTCTTAAAAAGCATGGGCTTGATTGCGCCCTGCCCTGGGGTGCAGGGAAAGGAATTGAAAATGGCTGGAACGACCCAAATTTACACGATGAGTTAGTGAAAAGTTATGAAGAGGTAATTCCCAAGGTAGCGGATGCCGGCTATAAACAAATCATATGCTTTTCAGGAAATCGAAGGGGACTGGATGATGATCAAGGCATCATCAATTGTGTGGAAGGATTAAAAAGGGTCATGGACACGGCTGAAAAATATGATGTGATCATGTGTTTGGAATTGCTGAATAGCAAGGTCAACCATAAAGATTACCAAGCGGACCATACCGCTTGGGGCGCAGAGGTATGTAAAGGAGT
This sequence comes from Cyclobacteriaceae bacterium, assembly GCA_003565295.1. Lineage (GTDB taxonomy): Bacteria > Bacteroidota > Bacteroidia > Cytophagales > Cyclobacteriaceae > Pleomorphovibrio. The sequence goes on along the minus strand of PXCO01000302.1, from coordinate 3,031 downwards.
TGGCTCAGAAAAAATGAAATTGCTCTATGATATCTATCATATGCAAATCATGGAAGGGGACGTAATTGCCACTATTCGTGAATTTCATCCTTACATATCGCATTATCATACAGGAGGTGTTCCTGGTAGAAATGAGATCGACGAAACCCAGGAACTATATTATCCGGCAATTATGAGGGCCATCGTAGAAACTGGATACCAGGGATATGTGGGGCAAGAATTCATCCCAAAAAGAGCGGACAAACTGGCCTCACTTAGGCAAGGCGTAGAGATTTGTGATGTTTAAAGGTGATTTGACAAATAACTGACCATAAAAAAAAGCCGACTTACTAGTCGGCTTTTTTTATGGATTATGTAGTATTCAATTCATGTTAATTTTATTATTATCCAAAATTTGTTCAGAGATAATGGGTTTTTTCCTTGGGACAATTTTAGGTTTAAATTCCTGTTTTTCAGAGATTGCAGGAGAGTTCTTACAGTTGAATTTCACATGAATCAACGTTTGTTGGTCCATCCAAAGGCCTAAAGCAACTGCCGAAAGAATCATTACCGGCAAAATCACATGATCACTTGCTCCGAAGGCTCCAAAGGCAAAAGCGACAAATAGGCACTTAACCCCACCGAGTACCAAAGCGACCTGGTCATGCCTCAATCCCATACGGATCAGAAAGTGATGTACATGTCCCTTGTCCGGTTTGAATGGGGATTTCCCCTTCATCGCTCTCCTGATAAATATGCGTAAGGTGTCATAGATTGGCACTATCATCAAGGCCGCTCCAGCAGCGATTGGAGCTGAGGTTTTGGCCCCTTCCCAAGGTGCCATTGTACCATTTTTATCCACAAAAAGGATTACCAGTACAGTCAAGGCAAACCCTAAACTTAAGGAACCAGTATCTCCCATGAAAATTTTTGCAGGATGCCAATTATAAACCAAAAAGGCTATGATCCCACCTATAATTGTAAAAGAGATAAGACTGTATGCAATCATGTTTGCCTCATAAAACCACCATCCCAAAAAAGAAAGGGTGATAACAGCCAATGTACCCGCAAGCCCATCAGACCCATCTATGAGGTTAAAGGAATTGGTAAGCACTACAAGGATAAAAAAACTTAAGAACACGCTCAAGAAGTAGGGCAACTCATAAATCCCCAAGAACCCATAAAATCCTGAAATTCTAATATCGGCCATGATAATGACAAAAAAGGCTGGAATGCATTGCCCCAAAAGTTTTTGAACAGCGCTTAATTCGATCAGGTCATCTCTAAGACCGACCGAAAACATGATGGCCAGGGCAACAAGGAAATAGCGGGTTTCTAAAATCTGCTCGAATGACAACCAGGCTAGTAGCCCAAAAAAACTTGCCAGCATTATAGCCACCCCTCCCATTGAGGGGATATACCCTACATGAATCTTCCTTCCCCCGGGCACTTCGGTCACATTCACCTTTTTCAAAATCATGACCACCACAGGCGTGATTAAAAATCCAAGAAAGAAAGAAGTAAGCAATGAAAGAAAAATATTCATACAGGAAAGCTTTTGACAAAATTAATCATTATAGAATAATTTGGAGCAGATTTGGCAAATTTTATAGAATTTTTGAACAAATCGATCAATTTTTATATCAGTGGTAATAGTTGTTGTACCATTCAATAAAACGATTGACCCCATATTCAACCGAGGTGTTTGGCTTGTACCCAAGTTCTGTTTCTAATGGTTGGGTATCCGCATGGGTAGCCGGCACGTCTCCTGGTTGAATTTCCATAAGGTTTTTAACGGCTTTTTTACCCAATGCGTTTTCAATTGCCTCAATAAAATCCATCAATTTTACCGGAGCCGAATTTCCGATATTGTAAACTTTGTATGGGGCTTTAGATTTGCTCGGGTCACTCAAAGACAAATCCAAATCAGGGTTTGGCACGGGCGGGTTATCCACCACCCTGATCACCCCCTCTATGATATCGTCAATGTAAGTAAAATCCCTTTTCATTTCTCCGAAATTAAACACATCAATAGGCTTGTTCTCCTTTATGGCCTTGGTAAATAAAAACAATGCCATATCCGGCCTGCCCCAAGTACCATAGACAGTGAAAAACCTCAACCCCGTCGTGGGTAATCCAAAGAGGTGACTGTACGTATGTGCCATCAACTCATTGGATTTTTTCGAAGCCGCATACAAAGAGACGGGGTGATCCACTGAATCACTGGTTGAAAAGGGCATTTTCACATTAGACCCATATACAGAACTGGAAGATGCATACACTAAATGTTTGATATTATGGTGCCTACATGCTTCTAAAACATGAATAAACCCCACAATATTTGCCTGAATATAGGCATCGGGGTTTGTCAATGAATAACGTACTCCCGCCTGGGCAGCTAAATTGATCACCATATCGAATTCCTCGGATTTAAAAAGCGCCATTAAGGCATCCTTATCCTCCAAGTCAAGTTGTACGAATTTATAATTGGGATACTTTTCACTACCAATTATCCTGCCGGGATGAATTTTACTTTTTTTAATTCCGGTCTTTTCCAATCGGGCCATTTTAAGCCCAACTTCATAATAGTCATTAATATTGTCAAGTCCGACTACTTCATCTCCTCTTTCCAGCAACCTCTCAGCAAGGTGCATACCAATAAATCCAGCAGTTCCTGTAATTAAAACTTTCATCTGTTTATAATTTGTTTTTCAGCGGTCAGATGGAATCTCTCTTTGATAATCATCCCTCTGTGTGAGGTTCTCCTCATGCTCGATTTCATGTGTTTATATTTTCTTTTTAGCGGTCATTACCTGTCCCGAACTTGTTTCGGGAACTTGTCCCGCACTGTAAGTCGGGATAGCCTGTCCCGGACTTGTTCCGGGAGAATCTCGCATCTCCCCGATAGCTATCGGGGCATCCCTCCGTGCGTCGCTAGCGTCATGCCCTGACTGCCGTCAGGACAGGCTCGATTTCATGTGTTTATAATTTCTTTTCAGCGGTCATTACCTGTCCCGAACTTGTTTCGGGAACTTGCCCCGTACCGCAGGTC
>PXCO01000224.1 GCA_003565295.1 Cyclobacteriaceae bacterium | reverse complement strand
ATGAAATATGCCGCCTAAAAATCAAAAATTGTACTATTCCACTTGCTTTAATCTTAGAATACGGGGCATCCCAGTGTGTGACGTGCTCGTCATGCCCTGACTGCGTCAGGACAGGCTCGATTTCATCTGCTTATATTTGTTTTTTTATGGTCAGATGGAATCTCGCATGTTTGAAAATCATACCTCCGTGCTTCGCTTGCGTCATCCTCGATTTCAGATAGTTTAATGTTCATCTTTTCCTTTTACTCCAATTTCATTAAACACCATGTCCATCTTGATGGTGTCCCTTGGATATGCCAAAACCTCAGCCTTTTCTTCCGAAATTATAATGGGAGTTTTTAATGCAGATTTTTCTTTGATCAATAAGGTCAAAAGGTCGGATTCTACAATATTTTTCCCCTGAATGTTTTCCTTGAAATAATCTGAATCCTTGTCGAAAAGATCGATTATTCTTTTGTTCAGCTTTTTAGCCAATTCCGAAAGCTGTGTCGGGGTCATGTCATTTTTTGAAACATCCAATTCATTGATTACATGTTTATGAAGGGTTAAAATGTAGGCATAAGCTTCCTTATCTTCCATTTTATTGCCGTTGTAAAGAAATTTGATTTCGTTTTTTTCCAATTCAAACATGATACTAGTAGTTTTAGAAGTATAAAAAATAAAATAAAAGGTACTACTATCATCACCATAAATTATGCCAGTTGCCTCTTTTAATTTTGTTTTATTGATATATTCTCAGATCTATTGGACCCGCCAATGATCCTAATAGATAATTATCTGTCAAAACCATAGTTTTAAATGTTAAAGAAGGTTCTTTTTTGGCTTTTCTTTATAGAATGGGCCAATGCCACATTCCTATTGAGAGGTTGGCTGTTGACCAATGGCCATAATAGGAGAACAGGATAGGGAATGACTCCCGTTAAATTGCCTCCTGCTTTAGCTGGAGGCTTTTGGGGGTTTATCCGCAGCATTGGCTTTAGCCAAATCATTTATCCCTGCACCTCTCAAATTCCTTTTCAAACAAAAACTCTTAATGGCTTTAATTTCATTTTTCGGTTCATCCGGGTATTCTCTCTATCCAGCTTGGAAAAAGCATGACTACACAAAACCGAACAATGATGGAACGTATTGTATTTGAGGTGGATGAAGGAGCAAAAAAGGCCTACAACAGCCTGAGTAGCGATAACAAGAAACAGCTTCAGACTGCTGTAAATGTTTGGTTGAAGAAAAGAGCCAATGACGAAAATTTTGATGCCTATCAGGATTTCCTTGACGGAATTGGAGCCAAAGCTGTCGAGAACGGGCTTACTCCGGAAATTTTGGATCAGTTGCTGAAGACAAATGATTAGGTTTTTTGTCTTTGACACCAACTCCCTGATAAGTGCACATCTATTAAAAAAATCCACCGCAAGGGATGCGTATAATAACGCCCTAAAAAAAGGTATATTGGTATACTCATCTGAGACCTAAGGGAGTTTGCGGAAGTTTTCACCAGAAGCAAGTTCGACCGATATTTGCTTTTGGAAGACAGAATGAAATCCATCGATACTTTTCAAGGCATACCCGTTTTGAATGCGGGTGATTTTCTCAAGCATTTTTGAGTGCCTATCCGAACCATCGGCTTTAGCCAAACCTTCTAACCATAAACCTTAAACAGCATTGGAGATAGAATTTGGCTAAAGCCGGTGCATCCTTGGATTACTCTTCTTATGGAATGGGCTAAAGCCGCATTCCTATTGAATTGTTGGATTTGCCCCTAATTTATGGAGAGGTTAAATTGCCAGAAAACAACGAGAATTAAAAGGCAGACTACAGAATCCCGGTTGTACCTCCACCACTTTTTAACGAAACATCCATCCCCCGCTGGTTGTTTTTCCAGGCTCCTGATGTAAAATCGGGCACATCCACCGGGGCAGATTTGTTTGCCACAGACCATTCACTTAATGGAATCACCGAACTTGTAAGGGCGGCATCATACACATCCATTTCTACGGGCAACCCATTTCTGAGGCAATCAATCAGACGCCAATCTGTAGCACTTACTCTTTCATATGAACGCTGGGCCCGGCCGGGCCTTTTTGCTCCCTCTACCATTTGACGAAATCTCTTGGTAATCTCAGGGGTATATTCTTCTACCAGGGCATCGTATTCTTCCTGAGGGATCCAACCATCATTATAACTGAACCCAATCCTGCCCGGCCTTGCCATATAGGATGCTTTTGTTCCACTGATCAGGTTAAAACGGATCCCCGGACGGGGGGTAGTCACATCATGCTGGATTAAAATGGTGCGCCCATTGTGCGTACGTATCATGGTTGAATTCATGTTTCCGCGGTAATCCTTGCCCACATAAGACATCCAGTATTCGTCATCTGCCGCCAGTTCCTTCGCCCTTTCCCCCATCATGAAATCTTTTGTCGACATGGATACCAAATGGCTCATCTGGTCCCCGTAATTTAAATCCATCATCTGGGCCATGGGGGTCAAAGCATGCTGTGGATATAAGTTGCCATGCCTGTCTATGTTTTCATTCAGCCTCCACATATTATGGTACATGGTTTTTGAAAAATTATAATGGTTCATCAGATCATGGATATAGCCGCCTTCTCCATGAATGATCTCACCAAATAACCCATTGCGGATCATATTTAGGACAATTGCCGAATCCCCTTCATGGCAGGATCCCGACATCTGCACACAATGCTTCTTTGTACGCTCCGAAGCCTCTACCAGGCGCCAACATTCCTCAACCGTTTGGGCCGCCGGCAATTCCGTAAAAACATGTTTGCCATGTTCCATCGCATAGACTGCCTGATCGGTATGCAAATGCCAGGGGGTGGCAATGGCGATCAGATCGATATCATCGCGTTCACACATTCTCTTCCAATCCTCTTCTCCGTCGGAATATCCCACAGGATTATGGGTTTCTGCAATGGATTTTATGGCTGCGTCTACTCTTTCTTTTTCCAGATCGTTTATGGCAACAATTTCCACACCTTCTATACTGGCAAATCTCATCACCGTTCCCGACCCCCTGTTGCCAATCCCTGTGATCCCCATTCTTACCACATCCAGTGCCGGGGCAGCATACCCGTGCATATTGAATTGTTGAGTGTAATTCCGACTGCTGATGTCATTGCCCTGTTTTTTTTGGGCTTGTCCTTCTTCCTTGGTACTGCAGCTTGCCAGGTTAGCGCTGCCAAATAGTCCCAAAGAACCTAAACCAGTTAGTTTCAGGAAATTCCTGCGGTTACTGTTCTTCATCTTTTCTGTTTATTGTTAATTGACAAATAAATTGACGATTTTTTCTGACAATTCTATAATGTCATTCCTATAATTAATTTATTTTTTTGATTTTATGGATATTGGTTTGTTACCTTTTATTCTGGGATGGGCAAAAGAGGGAATGGCTAAAACCGCATTCCTGTTGAGATTGGCTGATTCCGCATTCCTGGAGATATCTGAGGTCTTTGAATTGCCTCCAGCTAAAGCAGGAGGCTAAATGAGGCTGATCCATACCATTGGCTTTAGCCAAATTATTAATCACTGAACCTCTGAAACCCATATTTTACAATAAACTCATCATATTCTTCCTGAAAGGTTTTTTCCCTATGATGCGCTTCT
>PXCO01000321.1 GCA_003565295.1 Cyclobacteriaceae bacterium | reverse complement strand
TTTTCAATATGGAAAAAGTTCCGGGTTCGACTGTCTCAATTTGTAACATCTGAATTCAGTGATGGGTTTATCGATTACTGCTGCCGCTAAATACATGGTCATTTCGGGCAGAAATTTAGCATGTAGCAAAGCTTCTGCAATTTTCTTTTCTCCATAATACCTTCTGCAATTCCGGATATCCTGCACGTCACCACGCTCAAAAACCCGCTCAATCACGAAACTGGCCTTGGCATCATAGTCCAGTTTTGCAAAATCCACATCCCAAAAAATCCTTTTTTCGAATATCGGCTTTTCCTTTTTCCCCATAATGGTTACAAATTTAACCTCAAGTTACAAAAGACCTGTTCAATTTACGAATCATGGGAATAAAATGGAATTTTTCCATTTTATTAAAGGGTGAAGTTGCCGGGGTTTGGATGTGAAACCCCACTTTGGCAAAGGCAACGGGTCTTTTAGCAAACGTTTCTTAAATAGGAAGGGCTATACATCAAAATTGGAAAAATGGGTCAAGCAGGAAACTTCATACTCCTCCGTTAACCTAAAATAAGCAACTCTTTTACAGAGAGCTTTTTACCCATCAACAAGACCTCATCCCCGGGCCGGAATATCCGGGTTTCTGTGTAGGCATCGTCCTGGGGTTTGGAAAAGATTTCAATTTGATTGGTGTCCAGATCAATGATCCAATATTCCCGTATGCCATGTGTAGCGTATAGCGGGGCTTTCACTTCCCTGTCAAACCTGATGGAGGATTCGGAAACTTCTATGATAGCAAGCAAATCGGCAGGTCCAGGATGTGCGGAAGAATAATAATCCGGCCTATATGTTAATAGAGAAATATCAGGTTCCGGCTCATTGTTATTATCAATTCTAATTGGATTTTGAATTCTAACAATTGCTTTACCTTCGAATAATTGATTCATTACTTTAGCAAAATGATCAACTACCGCTGCATGTCTGCTTCCTATCGGGGTCTTTTCAAATATTTCACCGTTTATAAGTTCCACATGGTCATCTGGCTTTAGTATCCCCACTTCTGCCATCTTGTAGTATTCCTCCACATTGATCAAGCGTTTCACTACCTCAGTTACCATGGTATTCAACGTTTTCCGTTATTAAAGATAGCCAATAATACGGCTGAACGCAAAATTTCAAATCTTAATTCGGTGACCAATTTGGCTATTCACGGAAACACGTTCCAATGCCCAGGTCCTATCACTTTGATCCGTATTTTGTAGAATTTTGCGAAACAAAAAGAGATCAAGGCTACTTTCTGTCAGCCTAATGACTTGTTCCCTGATGGAGCCATGGACACATAGATGTGCTCAAATCCAAAAAATGCACGAATAGAAAAAATTGAAAGGTTCGATAAACACGCTCAATGGTGCCAACCAAACCTTTCAATTAGTAGAGCATTGTGACTATTTGTACTCCAGCCAAGTTGTAGCCTTACAATCCCGATCGGCCTTAAACCGTATCCATCTCGCCTCTAACCCCTGTGGGAATTCATGGGTAAAGCTTTCTCCAGGTTTCACCGTTACCTTTTCATATTCCATCCATGGACCATGTCCTATAGGCTCGAACTCAATGGTAAAGGTTACAGGTTGCTTATTATCGTGGCTAATTTCCAAGATTTTATTATCATAGAAACCGAAAAGGTACGGATCTGAGGTTGCATTGGCTTTAATCTCTGTATTGGCCCAAGGACCACCTTTACCTATCGGCCTACCCAGCTTCCAAAGGTCGTCGATAGCTCCGGCCCAGATTCCCAATTGGCCATCGTCGGATCGGATGACATGAGGATTATCCTCGGACTTATCTGGATCCACACCGGTCATTACCAATAGCCCTCTATAGGATGCATAATCATTTACTCGCATTTGATGAGAGGCAATGGGTCGAATTTTGGCATATCCATCAGCATTTTCAGCAGGTAATTCATAAAAGGTGCCATGACAGTTAAAGAGATCTCTTTCTGTTGCTACCTCCCGACAAATCCTTAACCTTCCATCTGTGGATGGGGAAGTAAATGCATCCTCCCCCAACGGTAATCTCCATCGTCTCCCTGAATCATCCACTATTAGAACAGATCCCTCTTCAACAGTTAAAACCTGCTCGGGAATGGTGAATTCATTTTTAATATATTGGAAAGTTTCCGAATCGGAGGTTTTTACTAAGTTAAGCTGTTCGTCCAATTCATAATACCCCAGATCCTCGATTTGGTTTCCCTTATATGATAAACCAGCTAGTCCTAATTTCCTGCGGTTGTCCCCTAATCCATAAAGGAGAGCCCCGTTGTAGTCCTCCTGATCAATGCCCAGCAACCCTTCAAAAATCCCAATATTATACGTTTCCCTTTCATCTTTGTCGGTAAAAGAAATATGTGCTGTGACTGTAGTATTTTGGTCGGGGACAAGGCGTATCCATTCTCCGCTTGTTTCCTTATCGAAAACCCGTATTTCAGATTGACCCGGTTCAACAGTAAGGCTTTCGGCTTTTTCCCAGATGCCATTTCCCTCATGATCCATTTCTATGGTAAAAGTCCCTCTTTGGTCACCATGGTTTTTAAGCCAAAGGGCCTTAAAATCCCAGCCCTGAAAAAGCATGGGCTCAGAGGGAGTACCGGCCGACACATTTTCCTCTAACCATAGTGCACCATTTGCTGTAGATGGCCCCAATTTATTAGGCAGATCAGGGGTTGTAAACCAAAGGTTGGAGTTGGACTGTCCTGGACCTTCAATGTCTCCCTTCGCACTTCTTTTGTTCAGAAATTCCCTATGTGCAGAATCATCACAGCCAAAAACCAATCGGTCTCCCCAGCGTGTAAAGTCACCTATTACCTTGAGATAAGCAGATTTGGGTCTTATTCCGTTGGCATGATCTGGGCGGAAATCCCCAGGAAAATCCCAAAACATACCATGCATGGTCATCAAGTATTGAGGTGACCCTTCCACCCCTACATCCCGAATACGGGGCCATTCAGTGTTCCATCCATGTGCTCCGTCATAGCTGTGGCTCGCTTTGGGGAGTCTATAATAGGTCCAATCATCCATATCCCTAACTGCCACCAACAAAGATTTATGGTCCCAACCGGTTGCCCAAATCGGATCATTTTCAGGATCTTCATTGCCATATATTCCACCAGGCCCGGTAACTTCCACAAACTGGTTTCTTCTGACAAGCTTCCATTCCCTTCCATCCCACTCGGAAAGGGAGCCTGCTTCAATATCAAATTTTTTCAAAGCTTCCTCTCCCGTTTCCCCATTATTGGAATAGACCATTACTCCCTGACCAGAATATGCCCCCTTACCATGTGCACCTAAGAGTAGCGAACCTGGAGGATTGGCATCGGTATCATCGGCTTTTTGTCTGCCCACATTGGCATCCTCATAGAGCATCTTCACGTCTAAAGTATTCACATCCACTTCATAAAAGCCCTCCTCCATGGTAGCATAATAGACTTTGTTTACAGGATCGGTAAGGTGTCTTACCGTTCCTGTATGGCGACCAGGCATGGTTTCATATGGTATGGCTCTAACATTTCGCTCTGCATCAATGGCATAGGGACCAATAAAAAGCTGATTACTTTCCTTATGAATCATACGGTTGGCAGGTGTCCCACCAATGCTCTC
>PXCO01000166.1 GCA_003565295.1 Cyclobacteriaceae bacterium | reverse complement strand
GGCATGAGGAGAACCTCACACAGAGGGATGATTATCAAAGCGAGATTCCACCCCGACCTGCGGTACGGGGCAGGTTATGACCGCTGAAAAACAAATTATAAACAGATGAAAGGAATAATTATTTTTCTCATTTTAAGCACAGATAGCCATCTTAATGCTACTATTAAATTATCCAAATACCTAAGTTTAAAGGGATATAAAGTAATATATTTAGGGGATTGTTCTATAAAAAGAAAAGTAATAGATCAGGGGTTTGATTTCCATCAAAGACAGGATTTGAAAATTTTTAATAAATTGGCCAATGACAATAGGTATAAAAAATTTTCAAACAAGATTTTCAAAAGGAACTTTATGAGGGACACTTTGCTAAAAGACATTTGTAAAAACTATTCTCCTAAATTAATAATTGTCGATGCCTCGTTAATTTATTATACAGTTCAAATGGTAATCGCTGGTATTCCTTTTATTACTTTTTCCACAAAGGTATCTCAGGATTTTTCCCCTTATGTTCCACCATTTACATCTACATATGTTCCAAGTGAGAATAAGTTTACTTCTAAGTTAACCATTAGATGTATTTGGATTTTATCGGTCACAAAGAAAATGTTAATTGAAGTAGGTAAATATTTAAGGAAAGATCAACTAAGTATGTTTTTTGTTTCCATAAAGTATTTGATGTTAAAAAACATAAAAATGATTAAATTTATTGATATTTGGCGTAGCGGACATTTTGGGTGGAAAAATGCTCCGGAAATTATCCTTTCGCCTCGTCATTTTGATTTTCCTAAAAACTTTCCTGATCACAAGTTCCATGTAGGGCCAGTTGTCGATTTTTCGCGTGAAATTAATTCTTCCTGTTCTTACTTTAATTCAGATTGTAAAACAATTAAATTTTATTGTGCCACGGGGTCTTATGATTCTCTATACTTTAAAGAGAGAATTCAATTTTTCTCTAAACTAATTTATTACTTTGGTACTAGGGTGGAATTCGAATTAATTATTTCAACAGGTTTTGAGATTAACCCTAAGGTTTTTAAGCTAATTCCTAATAATGTAAAAATTTACAAAGATGTGCCTCAGCTTCAACTTATCAAGGAAGCAGATTTTATGATTAACCATGGAGGTATGCAGTCAATTACGGAATGCATATTATTTGATACGCCAATGCTTGTCTACCCATTGAACCTTAACTTAGATCAAAACGGTAATGGTTCAAGGGTTATTTATCACCAAATAGGTATAAGAGGGGATCTGAGAAATTCTGATATAGTGGATATTGATAGAGATATTAAAATGGTAATTGAATCGAAAGAAATACTTAAAAAAAGAATTGTTAGGTTAAAAAACAAAATTTTAGTATCTAATGATTTTGAAGTTGGTATGAAAAAATTATTATTCTTAATAGAAAACAAAGGAACATTTAATAATGTTGATGAGATTAGTTTTAATTAAAGAAGTTGTCTCAACTGTTTGTAATATTAAAAATTATAAGTTTTAGATTAAATTATCTCACAAATAATTTAATTTATCAAACATATTTCTTCTTCTTTGATGATGGATTTATGGCGTTATTATAAATTGGATTTACAATTAAAATTTACCTTTTACATATTCATAACTATGCTATATGATTTTATTTTTCAATTATTTCAACTGAATTAGGCTCTTTATCAATATCAATGTTTGACGGATTACAAATCCGCAATATCTGATCACGAAACCACAAATTCCGAGAAGTGGGTGTTAACTGAGCACATGCTCATTCACCCACCTGATTTCTTCTTCCCTGATGGTATGGTGGGGATCTTTAAAAATAAGGGTATTTATTTTCGCTCCCATATCTTCCAGGGTTTTTGCGGTCTCCTTAATGCGGGCAAGGGGCACATGCACATCCTCGTGACTGGCACCAATAAAGATGGGGGTGCCATTAAAATTCCCTCTGTAATTTTCCTTGTGGATTTTTTGCCCAATCAGTCCACCGGTAAAGGCTATTACCCCCCCAAACTCCCCTGCATTCCTTGCCGCATATTCAAGAATTAAACAGGCACCCTGGGAAAAACCTATCAAAAAAAGGTTTGACGAGGAAAAACCTGAATCCTTACATTGCTGAAAAGCTTCATCCAAGGTGGATAAGGCCTTGTCCAGGCTGGGTTGGTTGTCCTTCAAAGGAGCCATAAAACTATAGGGATACCAAGATCCCAAGTTGGCACTTGGAGCCAATAGGGCAAATTCATCAAGATGCAGATGATCGCTGAGGGTAATTATCTGCTCAGCCTGTGAACCCCTTCCGTGTACAAGGATGGCCACTTTTTTTGCTTTATCAAGGGGTAGACCTGCTTGAATCATTGCTTATGGGGTTTGACTATTTAAGGATACTGAGGGAAGTTTCTTTTCGATCTCCACCCTGTTGGGTTCTGCCCACTCAGGCAACCTAAGTGTAGTTCCTAATTCCTCCACTGTTTCGTCGATGGCGAATCCCGGCTCATCGGTGGCCACCTCAAATAGCACCCCTCCAGGCTCCCTGAAATAAATAGACTTGAAATAATTCCTGTCCTTGACCTCAGTTACCATTTGGCCTGCTTCCTGTAATTTTTGCCGAGCCTCTAGCTGGCGCTGCTCATCAGCAGTCCGAAAGGCTATATGATGGACGGTGCCTGCACTTTGCATGGACCTATTGTCAGGTTGGCGCAACACGATGTCCAAAAGATCCCCGGCTTTGCCTGCCGTGCCATATCTATATCTTCCATTTTCTTCCCCGATAAGTTGGTAATCCATTTGTTCCAGCAATAGCTCTTCTGTCAAATCCTTTGCCCTTAGGTTTAGGGTAGCACTATGAAAACCCTTTATGGCCCTGTCACCGTCCAACTCTCCCTGGTTCCAGCCTGTTCTTTCGTCACCAATACTGGCCACTAATTCCAGCCCTGTGCCATCATGGTCTTCAAAACGGATAAACGACTCCCCAAAACGTTCCTGAATGTCAGAAACGGGAAAACCAAAACTATTGATCCTTTTTTTCCAAAAGTCCAAGGAGCCTTCAGGCACGCTAAAGGCGGTGAAGGTGGTTTCTCCGACACCTTTCTGTCCCCTTCGGGCACCTTTAAATGGGAAAAAGGTAAGGATGGTACCTGGACTCCCCACTTCATCCCCGAAATAAAAGTGATATACATCAGGAGCGTCAAAATTGATGGTTTTCTTCACCAGCCTCAGCCCTAACACCCCTGTGTAGAAGTCGATGTTTTTCTGAGGGTCACTGGCCAATGCCGTAATATGGTGAATACCTGTGATAAGTGCTGCCATGTCCGAAAGTTGCTTTAGGCGTTTTATTTGAATTTGATTGGATTATGCCTTAGCCATTTGGAAATAAATCGAAAATGCTAAAATGGGGATTTTCAATTCTCCATTTTCAATTCTCCATTTTCAATTCTCCATTCAATAAGGACAAGTTAACCCTAAGCCGAAAAAGTACCAAACGGCTTAGGGCATTTTTAATTTTATTGCTTGACCAATTGAACACTGGCCAGGATTCGGACATCGTCACCAACTACCACGCTACCGGCCTCGGTTACTGCCGACCAGGTGAGCCCAAATTCCTTGCGGCTGATTTTGCCACTTAGTTCAAAACCAGCCTTGGTTTGCCCGTAAGGGTCACCGGCCACTCCGCCAAAATCCACGTCCAAGGTGGTTTTTTTGGTGTTTCCGCGAATGGTGAGATCTCCTGTCAGTTTGTAATCGCCATTAGAGCCGATGAGCTCGCCGTTTTCAAATACCAAGTGGGGATGATTTTCCGCATCGAAGAAGTCCGCAGATTTAAGATGGGCATCCCTGTCCCCCTGATTGGTGTCTATGCTGTCAATGGCTGCTTTAAAACTCACCTTGGCTCCTTCGAATTTTTCGACATCTGTACTTGCCTCTCCTTCAAACTTCTTGAAATAGCCGGTCACTGTGGAAATTACCAAGTGCTTCACTTTGAATGAAATCTCTGAATGTGTGGGGTCAATTACCCATTTAGTCGTACTCATGATTTTTATTTATTATGTTTAGACAAAATATGTATATACATTTAATTGGTTAAATTTTTTTCAAACCCTCATTTTATCCAGCAAAAGGTTGAGTTGCTCTACTTCTTCTTGAGTTAGCCCAATGACTTGATGATTGAACTGGCTGATTTCCTCCTCCAGCAGTTCCAAAAGCTCCAGGCCTTTTGAAGTTATACTTACATCTACCTGCCTTCTATCAGATGGACATTCCTTTCTCTCCACCAAGCCCTTCTGCTTAAGTTTTTCCACCAATCTAGAAGCATTGGACATTTTGTTGAGCATTCTTTCCTGTATGGAAGAAACAGTAGTGGGCTTGGGGTCCTGACCTCGCAATATCCTCAATACATTGTATTGCTCAGGGGAAATGTCGTGAGGTTTGAAAAGCCTATTCTGCCTCGTGACCAAATAGCTGTGAGTATATAAAATATTGACCACTGCCTTGTTGTAAGGGTCTTTGAAAGCTTTCTGTTGTATGGCATCTTCTAACTTCATCGACATATAAGTCAGTTGTATATAATGTGTATACATGTATTAGCGTAAAAATGTTCCCCTTTTGTAGATTTATTATGAGAAATTATGGAGAAAAAGATTTAAATTAAGTTAATTCTCTCAATAATAGATGGTTAGATGATTTACGAATTTTTGAAAGTGTATGAGGAATAGGATAGGCTAACATTTTCTAAACTTACATTTTTTATCAAACAGGCCAACTGTCGGTAAACCGTTCCCCTTCCAAAAATGCGTTTAACTCTATGCCATTTAGCAGACAGGCTCTTAGTTCTGAAGTGATTTGCTCTTCATCTAAATCTTGTCCTATGATTACCAACTCGTTCATTCTATCCCCGAAATGCTTGTCCCACCTTGATTCTATCGTCTCCTGGTTCTCTATGTAAGAAATATACTGGCTGCGCTGACTAAAAGGCATACTGGCCCACCAAACCCCGGCAGGTTCGGCCTTGAGGGATCCCCCTGCCTGTGACCAACTCATGGCCACATCCTTTCTGGATGCTAAGTAAAAGAGGCCTTTGCTCCTGATAATGGTGGCCGGCCAGTTTTCGGTGATATAGTTCCAGAACCGCTCAGGGTGAAAAGGCTTCTTGTCCCTGAACACGAAAGAACCTATCCCATAGCTTATCGTTTCCGGGGTGTGTTCCTGCGTTAGTTCATCCTGCCAGGCTTGAGTGCCGACAGATTCTTCAAGGTCAAATAAACCCGTGTTAATAATTTCATGGGGTGAAATTTTCCCGTCGGTACTTGACCTGATCTGAGCTGTGGGGTTTAGCTTCCTGATTATCGATTTGAGTTCTTCCAGTTCGTCTTTGCTTACCAGGTCTTCTTTATTGATCAAAATAATATTGGCAAATTCCACTTGATCAGTAAGCAGGTTTACAATCGCTCTTTGATCACTAGGGTCGTCGTTTAGCTTTTTGCTGAATACTGTATCCGCAGAGCCGAAATCTTTCAAGAAGTTTTTGGCATCTACCACGGTGACCAAGGTGTCCAAGCGGCTGTACCGGGCCAGGTCGATGCCATTTTCCTCATCCACGAAACTGAAGGTTTGTGCCACGGGCAGGGGCTCGGATATGCCCGTACTTTCGATGAGTAGATAGTCAAATTTTTTCTCCATGGCCAGTTTTTCCACCTCCTGCATCAGGTCTTCCCTAAGCGTGCAGCAGATGCAGCCATTGCTCATTTCCACGAGCCTCTCCTCGGTCCGTGAGAGGGTGTTGCCACTTTTTATCAGTTGGGCATCCACGTTTACCTCACTCATGTCGTTGACGATCACGGCTACTTTAAGGCCTTCTTTGTTGTGCAGTATATGGTTTAGCAGGGTGGTTTTTCCGGCACCCAGAAAACCGCTAAGTACAGTGACTGGCAGTTTATCGGTCAATGTTGAGGATACGGGCATCTTTGATGATAAAGTTGAGTTCTTCTACGTCGTTTTCGTTTAGTTCAAGTCTTCCTTTCACGGTCAGTATATCGTCCATTTTCAGCCTTTTGGAGGGTTTGTCCTTAAGATAAACCACAGCGACACTTTCGGGGCCGGCTCCACCGCAAAAAAAGCATTCTGCCATTGGATATTTGGAAAGGATGAGCATACTGGCATGGGTTACCTCCATAGGGATATGGAAACCTGTCAACACTACTTCTTTACCCTCCAGTGCTTCAAGCTCGGGAGGGAACGCTGGGTAAAGAAAATACATTGAAAACTGCCTGTTGAGCTTTTCCACAAACCTGGTTTTGGAGAACAATGCCCACAGGTCAGGCTCCAGATGGGCAAATGCAGCCCCTATGGATAGGATAAATGTGAAATACCATGCAACACCTATTTTTTTCATACCTTGCCATTGACTGAAAAAGACTCCGGTTTCCCGGAGTCTTCGCTGTGTCAACCAACCTTTCTTAATGATAAGAAAAACTTGATGATGTAAAGGTAAGTATTTATTTTTAAACTGCAACAATGTTGCATTAAATATCAATGATTTTTGATCGTCAGGGGAAGGGGAGGGAAGGTTTGTCCTTAGCATCCGTCCAATTTTATTATCTTTGAAATTACGATGATTCCAATACAACTTGATTTATGTTTGAACTACTAGATTTTTCCCGACCAAAAAAAGAGTTGAGAAGGGTCAAAAAGGTGGCCACCAGCCTTTCCATTGCCCGTTTTCTGGTATTTCTGGGACTGTTGGCAGTCGTGGTGGTGGGCGTGGCGGATCAAAGTGCCATTATATTTTTACTTCTTCCTCTGTCAGTACTTTTTATTTGGCTTATCGTAAAGTTCAATGAAAAAAAAGACCAGGAGGATTTGCTGGAAAGTATACTAAGTATGGCTCAGGCCCGGAGAAAAAGGGAAAGGCGTGACCTTAAAAGCTTTGACAGTGGAAGTGAGTTTTTGGATAAATCCCATCCTTATGCGCAAGACCTGGATTTATTTGGAGAACATTCCTTGTTTCAATTGCTTAATCACACGGTAAGTGCCGGGGGAAAACGAGAACTGGCCGATTACCTGCTCCATCAAGCCCCACCCAAACTGGCCGCAGAAAGGCACGAAGCGGTAAAAGAGTTAAGTCAAAAAAAGGATTTCCTACGACTGTTTGAGAGTCTGGGCAAGGCGTTTTTGAAGAATGAAAAGGATAAGGGTAAGTTTTTTGAATGGTTGGCCAAGCCATATTACTGGAAAAGTGCGTATTGGGTTCCTGCGGTATTAGGTCCTTTTGCCGGTGTGGCTGTACTCGTTTTCGTTTTTTTGCTGGGATATCCGTATGCCTATTTGAGCATATTTTTGGCTTTGGGCATAGTGTTATTGGGCTTGGTATTCAGACCCTTGCTGGAGGCTATGAAAGCTTTACCGGATGAAAAGGACCTGAAGACTTACAGGTTTTGGGCGGCTCTGTTGGAGCGGCAGGACTTTCAGCACCCTTACTTGAAGACGTATCAAGACCCCTATTTTGGGGATGGCTTTGTTGCCTCCAAGGCACTAAAGGAGCTAGAGGGTCAAATTTTCTTCATCCAAAACAGGGTGAATTTGATGTATTTGGTATTCAACCTGCTTTTCTGGCTGGATTTTATGGCGCTGTGGAAGCTGGAGAGATGGAAAAAAAGGTATGGAAGCCGGTTCAGTAAATGGCAAAACACGTTTGATACCTGGCAGGCTTTGGTGTCCCTGGGGGCTTTTACGCAGGAAGAAGGCCTTAAAGGGGAAGTAAGCTGGAAAGAGGGGCAGTTTTTTGAGGCCAGCCAAATAAAACATCCCTTGATTTCAAGGGAAAAATGCATTGGAAATGACTTTGTGTTGCCTGAAGGCAAAAGGATCATTCTTCTTACCGGCTCCAATATGTCGGGGAAGACGACTTTTATGCGGACTCTCGGCATTAACCTGGTACTGGTGCACATGGGACTTTCGCCCATGGCCGATTGGCTAAAAGTAGGCTGTTTTCAACTCTATACCAGCATGAGAAACACGGACAACCTGGGCGAGAGTGTGAGCTCCTTTTATGCAGAATTGAGCCGTGTCAAAGGGTTACTTGAGCGGACAGACAAGGGAATGCCTGTTTTTTTTATGCTGGATGAGATTTTGAAGGGCACCAATACCAAGGACAGGATAATGGGGAGTGAGGCATTGATCCGGCAGTTGTTGGAAAGTAGCGCCGTTGGGATCATATCCACCCATGACATAGAATTGAGTGCCTTAGAGGCTCAGTTGCCGGAACTGGCGAACAGGAGCTTTCACCATCAGATCAAGGAAAACGAAATCATTTTTGATTATAAGATCAAAGAGGGCCCCTGCCCGGACTTCAATGCTAACAAGTTGATGGAACTCATGGGGATCAATTTCAAAGCCTGAAAATTGTATTTGGCATGGGAATTGGTTAAATTGAAGTAAACAAGTATAAACTTTAAATTTTACCCACTATGAATTCACTATTGTATATCATCGCAGTTATCCTTGTAATAGGATGGATTTTTGGAGCCTTTGTGTATAGTGTTGGAGGTTTGATTCACATCCTATTGGTATTGGCCGTGATTGCCGTGCTCTTTAGGCTGATCGGAGGCAGGACGGTTTAGGCCTTTCCTGTAGTATTAAACCAAGCTATATCTAAAGTTAATTAACCAACTTTAAAACCGAACTTTAGCAAGGGAACGGCTTAATAGCTGTTCCCTTTTATTGTTCCTTTCTCTATCCTTGGCAAATATTGTCCTTGTATCATGTTCCTGTGGCTAAAACAGGATGAAACTGCACCAGAACAAACAGGGTTGTCAATATGCTCATAGCGTCAATGGGATATGTTCTCCGGGTTGAAAATGTGAAATACGGAAAAACAAGTGTCTTTCACTATTTTCAGGTATTTATTGAAGCCTAAGCGATCAGGTTCCCCTCATCATCCCATTGTGCAATGGTGCCCCTAGTACTCACATCCAAATATACATCCTTGTATTTGGGGTCGTTTTCCAAGCCATGCTTGGCTAAGACCTCCTCGGGAACACCGTCCCAGGCGTTGGGTCGATTTCCCACGTATCCCAAGTCCTTAAATCCCTCCTCACTGGTGAAAAATCCAGTGGCGGTAAGATTCCTGAGTAGGTTGAAAAACCTTACTCCGCTAGCTACTTCAGGGGTGGCTTTATCAGGATAGGCAATCTGATCTATTATGGCAATCCTTTGTTCTTCGGTGATGTCAAGGAATTTTTCCCCATACATTTCGTCAGCCTTATGATCTAGCCAAAATAACCCTCCTCTGATGGGGGTTTGGTAGGCAGGGATATCCTTCATCATAAACTCAATAAAATCAGGTACCCCGGCATCTGTGGCACTCCCAGAGGTGTCATCAGCGGGGATGATAATGTCTACCAAAACGTCTAGCTTCTTCCGCTCCTCATCTGTAAAGAAGGTTTCGGACATTAGCTGTTCGTTTATCTTGATCTCTTCCGGGGTTCTGCCGTAGCTTCCCCAGTCCCCGATTTCAGGATGATGGGGGATTTCTTTGGTCTCAGGGCTACAGCCCGACCAGATAAATCCTGTGGCCAGGGAGCCGGTGAGTAATAATTTCAGGTTTTCTCTTCTATTCATATGATTATAATTGTCTTATAGCTGCCATTTAACTGTTCTAGCCCGCCCCGTTCCGATAATTATCGGGATTCCGGGAACTTGCTTCGTGGAGGGGCATCCCTTCTTATGATATTTTCGTCATGCCCTGACTGCCGTCAGGACAGGCTCGATTTCATGGGTTATATGTTTTTCTTTTTCAACTGATCTACTATGTAGTCCGAGGTTCTCCAGGAAAGTGCTAATATGGTCCATGTGGGGTTTTTATCTGCCTGGGAAACGAATGGGCCTCCATCTACCACGAAAAGATTTTTACAGTCGTGGGCTTGTGAGTATTGATTGAGTACGGAGGTATTCGGGTCACTGCCCATACGGGTGGTGCCTACCTCGTGAATGATCCTTCCAGGCTTATGGAGCCCATAGTTGCTTTCTTTTCCGGGCTTGTTTCCCATAAGAATAGCACCCATATTGGTCAATATTTCCTCAAAGGTGTCGTGCATATGTTTTGCCTGGTTTAATTCTTGATCGGTCCATTTATAGTGGAATTTAAGTACCGGAATACCATATTTGTCTACTACGCTGTTGTCAATTTCGCAGTAGTTGTCAAACTGAGGGATGCTTTCCCCCCTTCCGGACATTCCCACGGTGGCCCCAAAGAACCTCCGGATATCTTTTTTCAAACCTTCCCCATATCCCCCTGCCGGACTGGGTTTACCGAATTCGTCCACAATATACCTGCGCATATTGTCCATGCCTTGTCCAAACCCATAAGAAGGCATGCCCATACCTCCCCAATATTCAATATGATAACCCCTGGCAAAGTTCAGGTTTTTCTCATTTAGCCACCATGGCGTGTACATATGCATGCCCCCTACGCCATCCTCGTTATATCTTTCTCTGCCGAATAAATCTGGCATTATGCCCATCCTATCTGCACCGGTGGAATCATGCAGGTATCTTCCCACGTGACCACTGCTGTTCCCCAAACCATCGGGATGTGTTTTGGAACTGGAATTTAACATGATTCGGGCTGATTCACAAGCGGAAGCCCCCAATACCACCACTCTGGAGCGCAATTTATATTCCTGCATATCCACCTTGCTCACATAGGATACCCCAGTTGCCTCTCCTTTGTCATTGGTGGTGACCTGCCTTACCATGGCATGGGTGAACAAATCTACTTGTCCCTTTTTCATGGCAGGTTTTACGAGACAGGTGCCTGCGGAAAAATCCCCGTACACCTGGCATCCCCTGTTGCATTGACTACAGAAAAAACAAGCTCCCCTATCATTATTTACAGGTCTTGTCAATATGGAAAGGCGGGAAGGGATCATTGGGATATTCGCCTTATCTGCTCCCTTTTTGATATATAACTCGTGCAGTCTTGGCTTCGGTGGAGGTAGAAAAAAACCATCGGGCTCATTGTGAATGCCCTCCTTGGAACCAAATACTCCTATGAGTTTGTCTACCCTATCATAATAAGGCTTTACATCATCGTAGCCAATGGGCCAGTTTTCACCCAAGCCATCAAGGTTTTTTCTTTTAAAGTCCAGAGGACCAAAGCGCAGAGAAATTCTTCCCCAATGGTTGGTCCTTCCACCTAGCATGCGGGACCTGAACCAGTCGAACTCACTTCCCGCCCCGCGGGTATAAGGTTCACCCTCTATTTCCCAGCCCCCAATGGCAGCATCAAAATCCCCAAAAGGCCTCACTGTACTAGCGCCACGTCTGGGAGATTCCCAGGGAAAGCGAAGCTGCGTGCGGTGGGAATCTTTTGCCGGATCCCAATCCACTCCGGCTTCTACCACAGCCACAGACAGCCCTGCTTCTGAGAGTACCTTGGAGGCCATACCACCTCCGGCACCTGAACCTACTATGATCACGTCATATTCCTCCGATGCCGACTTTATTTGAATACTCATGTTATTTAAATTTTTTTAAAATTTCCGAAAAAATAATATAAATTTTTCGAAATAGAAAGAAGGTGTGAACCGCTCCCTTTCCAGAGTAAATCTTCTACCTGATTAATATACCCCAATTCAAGAGGTTTAGGCCATAAGTAAAGGCCTAGGTTGACTATTCTTAGAAGGTCAACGATTATCTGAAAAACTATAAGAGATCTTAAAAGTTTTTCAAATCTTAAAACTTCCCCAGGTTCAAAACTTTGGAAAAGTTGCCGTTTTTCCCATAGGTTAGAGCAGGGGGTAAAGGTACTCCCAAACCGTCTCAGCTACAATCTTATGCCCTTCTTCAGTGGGGTGGATGCCATCAGGCAGGTTCAGGTCAGGATCTCCTGCCACACCTTTCAATAAAAAAGGGATCAGTTCCACTTGCTCTTCCTGTGCGACCTCTTCATACATGAAACGGAAGGATTCCGTATATTCAGCCCCCATGTTGGGGGGGATTTGCATACCGGCCAATAGGATTTTGGTGTTGGGGTATTTTTCCCGCACGAGTTGAATCATTGCTTTAAGATTCTTCCGGGTTTCTTCCACTGATATTCCCCTGAGACCGTCATTTCCTCCCAATTCAAGCACGAACACAGTGGGTTCTTCTTCTAAAAACCAATCCAATCTATTGAGGCCGCTGGCAGTTGTCTCTCCACTTAGTCCCCCATTGATGACATCATAGTCCAAGCCCAAGCTATCAATTTTTTCCTGAATCAATGCAGGGTAGGCGTCTTCTTCATCAATACCAAAACCTGCTGTGAGGCTGTTTCCGAAAAAAAGCACCGAGGAGGTTTCCCTTGTCTCCTCCTTTACTTGAGGTTGAATGTCCCGTTCCGCCTTCTGGCTTTCCCCGCCCCCGCAGTGATACATCAATAGACTACACACAATAAGGATTGGGATAGAGTAATGCTTAGTTTTTCTCATTGAAGATTAAAGTAATTTTTATTGACAGGGTTAAACTAATTGTAATCGGAAAGTTGTTAGATGAAGAACGAAGATTTTTGAATGTCTATTATGAACATATTACAAGTCCAAAATTTAACGAAAACCTACCAAAGCGGCAACAGAAAGTTGACCGTGTTGGATGGGGTGACTTTTGAAGTGATGCCGGGGGAGACCCTTTCCATCGTAGGCCCTTCAGGGAGTGGAAAAACCACTCTGCTGGGGTTATGCGCAGGGCTGGACACGGCCAGTGCCGGGTCAGTGGTGTTGGACGGAGAGCCTTTGGAAATAATGAGCGAGGACCAAAGGGCCCTGCTGAGAAACCGTTCCGTTGGCTTTATTTTTCAGAACTTTCAACTTTTACCCACACTTACTGCTTTGGAAAACGTCATGGTGCCACTGGAGCTTAAGGGCAGAAAAGATGCCCAGCAGGTGGCCTTGGACTTGTTAGATCAGGTGGGTTTGGCAGACCGGGCCACTCATTATCCTACCCAGCTTTCAGGGGGAGAGCAGCAAAGAGTGTCCATTGCCAGAGCCTTTGCAAATGAGCCGAAAATCCTGTTTGCCGATGAACCCACAGGCAACCTTGACACCGAAACCGGAGAAATGATAGAGGGGCTGATTTTTAAGTTAAACGAAGAGAAGGGTACCACGCTGATTTTGGTTACCCACGACCTTGAGCTCGCCCAAAAGACCCAACAGATTATTTATATAAAAGGCGGAAAACTACAGGAGGTTACCCATGGCTGATGCTAAATGGATGCTGAAAATGGCCGCCCGGGACTTTAGGAAAACGGGTACCAAACTGGTGCTTTTTGTGTCGGCCATCGTTACCGGCATTGCGGCTTTGGTTGCGATCAGTTCCTTCGGAGACAATTTAAGGAAGGATATCGATAGGCAGGCAAAAGAGCTTTTGGGTGCTGACCTGGTCCTCAGCAATAACGCGGATTTTGGAATTGATGAAATGGATACCCTTTCTGGGGAAAGGGCCAGGGAAATCAATTTTGCTTCCATGGTTGCGTTTCCGGGAAAGGAGGAGAGCAGGCTTACCCAGGTGAGGGCTCTGGAAGGAGATTTTCCTTTTTATGGTAGCTTTGAGGCAGAACCTGAGCAAGGCGAAACTGAATTTAGGGCAGGAGGTAAGAAGGCACTGGTGGAGCAGTTGCTGCTCAAGCAATTCGATGCAAAGGTAGGGGACTCCATAAAAGTGGGGGAGGTGGTGTTTGAAATAGCCGGGGCGCTTACAAAAGTTCCCGGACAAACGGGTATCACTGCTACGGTGGCCCCGGCGGTATACATTCCCATGGAATACCTGGAGGAAACGGGGTTGGTGCAGTTCGGTAGCCGGGTAAATTATCTCCGTTATTTTGCCTTGACGGGACAACAAGATGCTCCGGAGATCATCGAGGCGTACAAGGAGCATTGGGAGGAGGAGGGCATCCGATACGAGGATGTGGAGGCCAGAAAGCAGTCCACGGGCCGTTCTTTCGGAAACCTTTCCAACTTTCTCAGTCTGGTTGCCTTTATTGCAGTGCTGTTGGGATGTGTAGGAGTGGCCTCTGCCATAAACGTGTTCGTGAAGGAAAAGCTGCCTTCAGTGGCGGTGTTAAGGTGTCTAGGTGTGACAGCTGCGAAGATTTTTGGTATTTATCTTATGCAGATTTTTATTATGGGTGGTATTGGATCCTTGGTAGGAGCGGGTTTGGGAACGGCATTGCAATACGTTTTGCCATTAGTTTTCAGCGATTTCTTACCCGTGGAAGTTACCGTGGAGTTGTCCTGGAGTGCGATAATGCTGGGAACCGGAACCGGTATTCTGATCAGTTTGCTTTTTGCGTTGATCCCGCTGCTCAAAATTCGTAAGGTATCGCCCATGATGACGCTTCGCCCAGAGGCAGCCACTATCCGATTTGGCAAGGACCCCCTGCGTTGGTCGGTGGTTGGTCTCATTGTACTGTTTATGGTGGGGTTTAGTTATTTCCTGCTCCGCAATTGGGAGCAGACGTTTTGGTTTACCGGATATGTGTTTTTTGCCTTTGGGTTATTATGGATGATTGCCCTTGGGATTATGAAATTGGTAAAGCGCTTTCTCCCCTTGTGGATGGCCTACCCTTTCAGACAGGCCTTGGCGAACCTTTATAGGCCCAACAACCAAACCGTGGCCCTTATCGCCACCATAGGGTTGGGTACTGCCATGATTTCCACCTTGTTTTTTGTGCAATACCAGCTTTTGGACGAGGTACGCTTTGCCGACAAGGAAGACCAGCCCAATATGCTGTTTTTTGATATTCAGACAGCCCAGGTGGAGGCAGTGAGCCAAAAACTCAAAGATGCGGATCTGCCCATTTTGCAGGAGGTCCCTATCGTCACCATGCGCCTAAATGCGGTAAATGGAATCAATAAAAGGGCAAACGAGGAACTACCGGAAGAGGAAAAAAGATCGGGAGGCCTGTATAACAGGGAATTCAGGGTGACCTATAGAGATGAGCTTATCTCTTCCGAACGCCTGGTGAAAGGGGAGTTGGTTCCCTACCTTCAGCCGGGGGATTCCATTTTTGTCTCACTGGAAAAGGGCTATGCGGAACGGAATCGGCTGGAGATAGGGGATGAGATAGTATTCAACGTGCAGGGTAGGCCTATGACCACCTATGTGGGGAGCTATAGGGACGTGAATTTTCGGCAGGTATCCACGAATTTTCTTGTAGTGTTTCCGGATAGGGTGCTGGAGAACGCACCTAAGTTTCACGTGCTAATTACCAAGACTCAGTCTGACCAGCAAGCAGCAGACCTGCAAAACCAGATTGTGAAAGATTTCCCCAATGTTTCGGTGATCAATTTGGCGACTATAGTGGATACTCTGGAGGAGATCCTGGGAAAAATCAGCTTTGTCATTCAATTTATGGCCTTGTTCAGTATTATCACAGGAGTATTGGTGCTCATTTCCTCCTTGATCATCAGCAAGTTTCAGCGAATCAAAGAGAACATCCTTTTGCGCACGATAGGGGCTGGGACAAAGGTCTTGGTGAAAATAAACACCCTGGAATACCTTTTTCTAG
>PXCO01000212.1 GCA_003565295.1 Cyclobacteriaceae bacterium | reverse complement strand
TGTTCTTTTACAGATTAAAGGCCTATCTTTGCAGTCCAAAAATTCCGATGGACGGGTTCCATCAATTCATTAAATTTCAATAACATATGGCAGTAAAAATCAGATTGGCGAGAAGAGGCCGTAAAAAATTGGCCATCTACGATGTGGTCATCGCCGATGCAAGAGCTCCACGGGATGGACGCTTTATCGAGAAAATCGGGTCTTACAACCCCAACACCGATCCCGCCACGGTGGTGATTAACAACGACAGAGCCCTTAAGTGGCTGCTCAACGGCGCACAGCCCACCGACACGGTAAAATCCATCCTCTCTTACAGAGGGGTAATGCTGAAGAAACACCTTCAAATCGGGGTGATGAAAGGCGCCATCTCGCAAGAGGTGGCAGACGAGAAGTTCAACTCCTGGCTGGAGCAGAAAGAGCAGGCAATCAACAAGAAGGTAGAAAGCCTACAGGAAGCCAAGGACAGTGCCAAGAAAGCAGCCCTTGAAGCCGAAGCAGCCAAAAACCAGGCTCGTCTGGACGCCATCAAGAAGAGGGAGGACGAGGCAAAAGCCGCTATTGCCGCTGAAGAGGCAGCAGCCAAAGCCGCGGAAGCGCCAGCCGAAGCAGAAGCACCTGCTGAAGCCGCTGAAGAAGCAAAAACTGAACCTACTTCAGAAGAGAGCGAGCAGCCTTCCACTGATGCCGCAACAGAGAAAAAAGAAGATAAGAAAGATTAATCCCTTAGCCCACCATGAACAAGGACAGTTGTTTCCAATTGGGATATATAGTCAAGGTTCATGGGCTACAGGGAGAAGTGCTGATAGCCTTGGATGTGGATTATCCTGAGGAATACGAGGAGACCAAGCACCTGTTCCTTGAAAAGAACAACAGGTTGGTCCCCCACTTTCTGGAGCACTTCGTGCCTCAACCGAACAATCGGTTTCTGGCAAAATTCGAGGAGCTCGACCATGTGGATCAGGTAAAGGCCCTAGTAGGGGCAGCCCTGTACCTACCCCTGAAGGAGTTGCCGGAATTGGAGGAAGATCAATATTACTTCCACGAGCTGGTAGGCTTTCAGGTAGTGGACGATAAACAAGGAGCATTGGGAGAAGTGAGTGTCATCTACGACCTACAGACCCAAGACCTAATAGGGATGAGCTACAAGGACAAGGAAGTGTTGATTCCCATTCAGGATGGCATCATCACCAAAGTGGATAAGGCAGCAAAGAAAGTTTTCTGCCAATTGCCGGAAGGCTTACTTGACATCTATCTGGAAGAATAATGCGTATTGACATTATCACAGTGGTTCCTGAATTGCTGGAAGGACCCTTTAGTCATTCCATACTCAAAAGAGCCGAGGACAAAGGACTTGCGCAAGTGAAGGTACATAACCTCAGGGACTACGCCACAGGAAAGCATAAAAACGTGGACGATTATGCATTTGGGGGAGGTGCTGGAATGGTGATGATGATAGAGCCCATCGCAAATTGCCTGGAGGATTTGAAAAGCCAACGGGAGTATGACGAGGTAATCTACATGAGCCCCGACGGTGAGCCCTTTCAACAACAAATGGCAAATGAGCTGTCCCTTAAAAAGAACCTCGCCCTTCTTTGTGGGCATTACAAGGGAGTGGACGAAAGAGTGAGGGAGCATCTCATCACGCGTGAGATTAGCGTGGGTGATTACGTGCTCTCCGGAGGGGAGCTCGCCGCTGCGGTAGTGACGGATGCGGTAATAAGGCTGATCCCCGGAGTGCTCAATGATGAAACCTCAGCCCTCACTGATTCCTTTCAGGACGGACTATTGGCACCGCCGGTTTATACGCGACCAGCAGATTTCAAGGGGTGGAAAGTCCCCGAAGTATTGCTTTCCGGGCACGAGGCAAAAATCTCCTCTTGGAGATTTGAAGCATCGGTTCGTCGGACCGGACAAAGAAGGCCGGATTTACTCCAAGGGCTTGAAAACCCAGGCGATTTGGATAAAAAGAAACGTAAAAAAAAGTATTGAACGCTGCGATTGCAGCATAACCGCATTTCGCATAAACAGGTACAGCAATGAGCGAATTACTTAAAGTCGTAGAAGAGGAATACAAGGACGCAAGGTCCAAATTTCCCAATTTTAAGTCGGGTGACACGGTAAATGTACACGTGAAAATCACCGAGGGCAACAAAGAAAGAATCCAGCAATTCCAAGGAACCGTCATTCAAAGGAAAAACCCAAACACCAATGGGGAGACCTTTACTGTACGGAAGATTTCCAATGGCATTGGTGTGGAAAGAATATTTCCCATTGTCTCACCTGCCATCGAAAAAATCGAGCTGTTGAGAGAAGGTAAAGTGAGAAGGGCTAGGCTTTTCTACCTCAGGGGTAGACAAGGAAAAGCAGCCAAAATCAAAGAAAGAGTACGGGTGAAAAAATAATTCATCTTACAAAAGAGGCCTTAGGGCCTCTTTTTTTTTGCCCTTTTTTACCATGAACTTCGTTTAATTGGATTTTTTCTTAATTTTAGCCCTGCACTAAATTCAAACCCAATGACCGTAGCTTTTGGCTTTTTAATACTTCTCCTCCTCGTTTTTATTTTGATTTATAACAAACTTGTCAAATTAAAAAATTTATCGCAAGAAGGGTGGAGTGGGATTGATGTACAACTAAAAAGGAGGGCAGACCTGGTCCCTGAGTTGGTAAAAACCGTAAAGGCATATGCGGCGCATGAAAAAGCACTATTTGAAAAGGTTACCCAACTGAGAAACGAAACCGTAGCACCGCATACCATCCCCGAATATGCCGCTGCCTCGGACGAATTAAGCCGGAGCTTAAAGCGGTTGATGATCGTGGCAGAAGCTTATCCGGAAGTAAAGGCTGACACCAATTTCCTGGAACTACAGCGAGAACTCTCTCGAATAGAAAACACTTTACAAAAAGCTAGGAGATATTACAATGGCACTGTACGCGAATTGAACACCAAAATAGAATCCTTTCCTTCCAATCTTGTGGCTAAAATGCTAAACTTTGAAAAACGTACATTTTTCAGCTTGGGCTCAGAAGGTGAAAGTAGGATACCTGAAATTAATCTCTCATGAACAGACTTATTTTTATTGCTTTTATATTTCTGCCTTTTCTGGTGTTTGCCCATGAAAAGGAGCATATTTCTCACTACCATAGCGAAATTGAGGTTCAGGCCGATGGTTCCTTATGGGTGCAAGAGACCATTACCGTCAATAGTTTGGGGGAGGATATAAAACGGGGGATTTTCAGAAGTTTTCCTGTGATCTACCGAGATCGGCTGAACAATAGAATACGGGTCGGCTTTAATGTTCAGGAAGTGTTGAAAGATGATGAGCCTGCACCCTATAAAATCATTTCTGAGGGGGACTTTCGGGTGATCCGAATTGGAGATCCCGACGTACTGCTATCACCCGGGGAGTACACTTATCAGATTACCTATTCCACTACCCGGCAAATAGGGTTTTTTGAGGAATTTGATGAACTCTACTGGAATGCCATAGGCGATCAGTGGGCTTTCCCAATTTTGTCAGCTTCTGCCAGGGTGCACATTCCCGAAGGGGGGCAGATCCTGCAATACAGTGCATATGCGGGCAGGGTGGGTAACCAGGATTGTCCTTCCTGTACTATCACCCAAGAGTCGGGTCGAAGCCTCTTTGTAGAGGTAAAAGAAACCCTATCCCCGGGACATGCCTTAACGGTGGCAGTAGCCTGGCCCAAAGGGGTAATACCTGAGCCAAGCCCACAGGATCGTACCAGGTCCTTTATCCGTGAAAACTTAGGTTTTTTTATAGCTGTAATAGGCACGTTATCGGTATGGCTTTATTATTTCTTTGCATGGAAAAAAGTAGGCAGAGATCCCAAAAAGGGAAGCATTTATCCCCAATTCGAATCTCCAGAGGGATTAAATGCCGCCGGCTGCAGGTATATCTATAAAATGGGTTTTGACCATAGTGGTTTCTCCGCTGCCATAGTGGAGCTCGCCACAAAGGGGCACCTTAAGATCGTAGAAATCAGCAAACGGAAGTTTCAGCTACAACGTAGCGGTACCAGCCTGGAAAATTTGGGCCAAGCAGAAAAAAATTTGCTGGCTTCCCTTTTTCCCGGAGAAAACAAAGTACTTCTGTTGGATCAAAAAGAGCACAAGAAGATCGGTAAAGCCCTAAACCAGTTCAAGGATCACCTCAAAAAAACATATAAAGATGAAAACTTTCGGTTAAACCGGGAATGGTTGGCACCAGGTATACTTTTCACAATCCTAACCATTATCTTAACTGTGGTATTGGTTTTTCCATTTCGCTTATCCGATGAAATTGGTTTTTTGGTGATAGGGACTTTTTTTGCACTCTCCATAGCTGCCATCCTTTATTTGAATGTCTTTTCCTTTATCAGTTGGAGGGACGGCGTCCCCAAAAAAAAGGGGGGCATAATAGGGTTAATATTGGTATCCTTCTTTTTTGGTCTGATCCCATTACTTGTGATCTTAAGCTTTTCCCAGTCTTTCGATTTAGGCATATTACTGATTTTTGTCTTATTGTTTTTCGGAAACTTTCTCTTTTCCTACCTTCTAAAGGCTCCTACCCCTGAGGGTAGAGAGGTAATGGACGATATAGAGGGATTCCGCATGTATCTGAACACGGCTGAAAAGCCCATTCTACAACATCTCAACCCCCCAGGGCTTACTCCTGAAAGATTCGAAAAATACCTTCCCTACGCCATAGCCTTGGGCGTAGGCGAGGCATGGGGGAAAAGCTTTGAAAATGCCATTAAAATGGGGAAAGTGGATATGAAAAAAGGCAGTTATACCCCCAGGTGGTATCACGGAGCCGCATTTTCTGCTGTATCCCTCGGGGGATTTTCCCACACCCTCTCCAGTACCTTCAGTCAGTCCCTACAAAATTCGGCTTCAGCTCCAGGTTCATCCTCGGGAAGCGGAGGTGGGGGCAGATCCGGTGGCGGGGGAGGAGGCGGCGGTGGCGGTGGCTGGTAAGCCAATTTACGCGCTGTTTGGGAGGCTTCCCTGGTATACCTCGCTTCTATGCACCCGACCTTTGGGGTTTTGCCGAACCCCGAAGGTCTTTCCAAGGGGATGATTATCAAACTGGCACGCACATTTTGATGTCGTTGAAAACCTTCCTAAAAAGACCTCAAAGGTTTGCCAAAGTCATTTTTATATAACACAAAATTTGAATCAACTATAAAAGCTTAACCAACAATTGTCCAGGGGTGGGGTTCTGAAAAGGGCCAGGGTGTATTATGCTTCTACACTATCTTAACCCTAAAGGTGGTTGCAAAAACATGGTTCCTTCATCCGGTAACAGTTTATGCATATTCCCTATAAAAGGCTGTCCAATAACCCTTGTTAGTAAATTACTGGACAGCCCTTGCTCAAGCTATCTACTGAAGACCAACCTGCTGATGGAGAGAGGGGAGGATTCCTCCGCATTAAGTGGACGTAACACAAAATAGATATCTTCTCTACGCTGGATTTCATCGGCTAATTTCAGATCAACCGAGCTATTAAACCCTTCCTCAATCCCTTGGGTTTCCTTGTTCCTTAACACCATCTGTGCTATGAGTTCCCCGGAAGGAGAGCCTAGTCTTGCTTCTATACTGTAACCTACATCCAAGGCTCTCTGTGCACCCAGGTGCACCTGGATAGAACGTATTCCCCTGAGATCTATGTTTTCTAGATAAAAGTGGGACTGCTCCCCAAGGTCAGTTATCAATATCCTACCCTGATCCAAGTCCATATTAGCAAAGCCTTCCATTCCTGACACCTCATCCATCAAAATCCTTCCACTTCTGAGATAATGAGTTGCAGCACCGGAAAGCGGCTTGACCCCATCTTCTCCTCCTCTGTCCGTAAAACTGGCAGATAGGGTAAACACCCCATCCTCCACCGCTGCCTTGTCCAGAGTGGGTGAAACAGATCCCCTTGCTGGTAGCGAAGGCTCCTGATCGTCCATTCCATCTAAAGACATAATATAAGCCACTATCCGCTTTGCATCAGCCGTTTTCAAGTCCGGGTTGGCCGGCATCATGGTTTCTCCCCAAACCCCGGATCCACCTTTAATGATTTTATTGACCAAATGGGTGGGGGCATTGCCATCTCCCGAATATTTTTTAGCTACCTCAGTATAAGCAGGGCCTACTGAGGGTTCGGCCAAATTATGGCAGGTTTTACAGGTAAGGGATTCCATGATGCTTTTCCCGGTCATTGCCTCACTCATCACCTGATGCCCGAGGTTGGCCTCGGCCCTGTCAAAACCCTCTATATAATCCGCTGACACGTATAAAGTAGACAGGTCTTCTCCTGCCTCGGGGTCATCCTCGTCACGAATAGCTACTTCATACCGAACATCTACACCTGGGAAATAGAAAGTTTGATTTCCAAGAATATTGATTTGCACTTTTGGGGCAATATTGCCTGCATATACGTTTAAGGGCTGGCTTGTGGCACTCAGTTTTCCAGGGTCGGTCACGGTTAGTGTGATATCATAATCACCTACTTCCTTATAGGTATAGGAAATTTGAGGTTCCTTGCTTTCTATTATTTCCCCATTCCCCATATCCCAAACAAATATCAATGGGTCGTTTTCAGGGTCTTTTACCTCTGCACTTACATTTACCGTAAAAGGCAAGGCTCCGGAGGTTTCATCCACCTCCAGGCTAGTGACCAGTGGTGCCCTATTTCCTGGGTTATATTGAATGATGGAGAGTCCTGCATCCGGGTTGGCGTTGAACCAACCATTCCCGTATTCCAAAAGATACAGGGTACCATCAGGTCCGAGCTCCATATCAATAAGGGCGTTGTGTTTAACATCCTCCATAAAGGGCTCCATCTTCTTATAATTCCCATTTTCATCCATGCTCACCACTTTGATCCATCCCCGGATCCATTCATAGATGAATAGTTTGCCATCAAAATAATCCGGAAGGCCTCCGCCATTTTCATATAGGTCGGAGTAATATACCGGACCCGCCATGGCATTTCTACCCCCGGTGCCGACCTGAGGAAATTCTTCCGAACGGTCATAGGGATACCATATAAATGCAGGTTGCGCAGGGGGAAGCTCACTTAATCCTGTGTTGTTTCTTGAAATATTTACCGGGTTCTGGGAATCGAAGGTGATCCCCGACTTCCCCTCGTCAAAATCAAAGGAAGTGTATGGGTAATTGTCTCCGACGAAAAACGGCCAACCAAAAAAGCCAGCTTTTCTGGCCTGATTGATCTCATCATAGCCTTTTGGCCCTCTTACTTTCATACTGTCAGCTCTGGCATCCGGCCCTACTTCACCCCAATAGAGGTACCCGGTCTTTTGATCCACAGAAATCCTATAGGGGTTTCGGGTGCCCTGCACGTAAATTTCCGGCTTGGCCTTCTCCATGCCCTGGGCATATAGATTACCATCAGGGATATCATAGGATCCATCCTCATTTACCTTAATCCTTAAGATTTTGCCCCTTAGGTCATTGGTGTTTCCTGAAGACCTGGCCGCATCATACTGTTCATAGCCTGGCCGGTCATCTATGGGGGCATATCCCGTGAGACGGTGAGGTCCTTGGGGTTGGTTAAAGGGAGTGGCATTGTCGCCGGTAGAGAGGTACAGTAAACCGTCTCTGTCAAATGCTATGGAACCCCCAGTATGGCAACAGATGTCCCGTTGGGAATAAAATTCCAATATCACCTGCTCCGTTTCCAGCTTAAGTTGGTCATCCTCAAATTTAAAGCGGGAAAGCCTGTTTACCCACTCTTCCTTTGGACTATAAAAAGCATATACGTATTTATTCTCTGCGAAATTAGGATCGGCTTTAAGGCCCATTACACCTTCCTCGGCATTGACCCTTGGTACGTCGGTTTTCCAGTACACGTCCAACTTCGCAGCTTCGGTAAGGGTGCTGTCAGTAGATTTATACAAGAGTATTTCACCTCTACGCTGCGCAATAAGTACATCCTTATTGGGTAGAATGGTCATTTCGGTGGGTTCTACAAATTCACCGTACACCAACATCTTCTTTTCAAAACGGTCAGCCTCCGGTACCCTTTTGGAAACCGCCTTGCTATAATTCAGTTTTTTGTTGCCACCAATGGCATAGCGAATACCTTCCAATAGGTGTCTTAGAAATAATTCCTCTTCATAGGATTCCCTGGTATGACCACCGGAAGTGTAAAAAGCCCTTCCACCATCATACTCATGATACCAGGCCATGGGGTGTTTACCCATTTTGACTCCTCCCTGATAGGTTTCCTCGTCTATACTTAGGAGTACATTTACGGATGCATTAAAATTCTTGAAGCTGTACCATTCATCTTTTCTTTCCCATTTTTCGGGTAAAAATGAGGTACTGGGGTGATTATTATCCTCCACAATCAAAGTAGCAGCCTGTACCCCAGGGTGAGGATCATTAATACCGGGATGATCCTCAAAGTAGGCACCCACCAGTTCTCCATACCAAGGCCAATCATACTCAGTATCTGTGGCAGCATGGATGCCCACAAATCCTCCCCCTGCTTGTATATATCTTTCGAAATCAGCTTGCTGATAGTGATTAAGCACATCTCCGGTGGTATTCAAGAACACCACGGCACTATACTCCTTTAGAAGCTCTTCTCGAAACCTGTTTGCATCAGAGGTGGTGTCTACCTCAAAGCCATTTTGTTCTCCCAGTAGTTGTATAGCTTTGACCCCTTCGGGAATAGAGGAGTGGTAAAAGCCATCTGTCTTACTAAACACCAATACCTTTGGGTCACCTTTTCGGCTGTCGCAAGACCACAAAGCAATGCCAAGGAGAAGCAGCATGAGCCTAATCCCTCTCCAGCTAAATAAATCAATCATCTTTTTCAATGGAATTTTGCCGCAATATATAGATTATCCTCTAGCTAACGGCTTCGTTTATCAATTTCTTATACAGTTCATCAAAAGGATGGACAATTGTAAAGGCCTTGATATACAAGATACGGGAAAGATACACAAATAGGTTAGTAGGTAGCCCTTCCCCCGGAAAGGTCAAAAATAAAACCTGTATTGAAGGAGGCCTCTTTGGAAAGCACCCAGGCAGCCAGGGCGGCCGTTTCTTCTACGGTTCCTAGCCGGTCCATAGGAATTTTCGCTGTCATGTATTTCAGTTGCTCAGGGCCTGTGGCCGCATTCATAGGGGTCTTAATCACCGCAGGAGCTATTCCATTTACGGTGATATTGTCTTTGGCATATTCCTTCCCTAATCCCTTGACCAGACCAATAACCCCAGCCTTAGTGGCAGAGTAACCCGCCATCATGGGGTTTCCCTCCTTTCCGGCAATCGAGGCAATTAACACTATTCGCCCATATCCGTTGGATTCCATGTAAGGCAAGACATATTTGCAAACCAAAAAAGAGCCACGAAGGTTTACCCTATATATTTGATCAAAATCATGTGTAGGGTAGTCCGTCACCCTAATTTGGGTTGGCCCCACAATTCCCGCTGCGTGGGCCAATACGTCGATTTTACCAAAGTCCTGAGCCACTGTGGCACAGGCCTCTTGCACCTGTCCTTCATCAGAAACATCCACCAAGTAGCCTTTCACAATCCTTCCTTCCTTCTCCATTGCTGAAACGCTATCTTTGAGCTTGGAGGCTTCTATATCCCACATGGCCCCTTTACCCCCTTCAGAGGCTATTCTTTGGGCAATGCCTAAACCAATACCATTTGCTGCTCCGGTCACCACAGCTACCTGGTCCTTGAATCTTTGGGTCATAATTATTATCGTTAGTTTTGCCCTAAACTAATACACTTTGCCCTATTTCCCATACAAATCGACCGGCAATGATATATTAGCCCTTAGCTTTTGGGCTTTATATTTTTTAAGGCCATGCATTTTGGCTAACTTAAGCTTTTCAGAAATTTCAACAGCCATGAAAAATCCATATAAGCAAAGTAGAAGGAAGTTTATCATTAAATCTCTCCAGAATGGGGCCTTAATAGGGGGAGGTGCAGTTTTGCCTTTTTCAGGACTTGCCTCGACGGTACCTGGTACAAGCCCTACCATCAATGCCCCCCGTCTACCTTTGAACATTTGGCTTAGCTCCAACATGGTGGATGAAAAGCTAGAAGAAATCAAGCAGATTTCACCAGAAATCAATGTGATCAAAAACTTGGGCGAGGCTAGCAAAAATGAAATTTTGCCTACTATTGATGTGGTCTTTGGGCGTATCAGCGAAGCCGACCTCAAGAAGGCTGAACGGCTGAAATGGGTGCATAGTAGTTCAGCAGGAGTAGAAAAGCAGCTTTTCCCCGCCATGATGGAGCGTTCAGAAATTGTCATGTCAAACGCCAAAGGCTGTTATGGTCCGGCAATTGCCGAACATGTCTTCGGGCTTTTATTTTCTTTGACCAGAGGCATAAAAGAGCAATCACTCAATATGGCTGCCGGAAACTGGCAGGGGGTAGACCACCAAATTGAAATGCGGAACCTTACCATGGGCATCATAGGATATGGAGGTATAGGAAGGGAGATTGCCCGAAGAGCCAAGGCCATGGATCTTAAAGTAGTGGCTGCTGACATACGGCCTATGACACAGGAGAGTACGGGCAATATAGTGGATGAGCTACATGAGATGGGATTTGGTGGTTTTGAAAATGTGCTTGAGCAGTCGCATATATTGGTTTCTGCTGTACCTCATACCCGAAAAACGGAGGGAATGTTTAATGAAAAAGTCTTTAACCAGCTTCCAAAGGACAGTTATTTCATAAATATTTCCAGGGGTAAGGTAGCAAACACCCAAGACCTCATGAAGGCATTAGACGCTGGAAGGCTAGCAGGAGCGGGCCTGGATGTGACGGACCCTGAACCCTTACCCCAAAGCCACCCTCTATGGCAATACCCCAATGTGATCATCACCTCCCACATTTCAGGTAGATCCCAATATTCACACCTTAGAAGTCAGGAAGTTTTTGTACGAAACGTTAAAAGGTGGGTTGAGGGTCTTCCACTTATCCATAAGGTGGATAAAGAGGCAGGATTTTAATACCCAGCTTGTGGAAATAACATTCCGTCATGGCACTATGCATTTTTGCAGAATGTACTGTAATCAATGGCTGAAATTTTAATCCGTATTGACAGCACTTTTTAAAATGTTGAACGCAAAAAAATAAAACCCTCATTTTTTAAAATTAATAGAGGGAATTTGTCAGGAATACTCAGGTGAGTCGTCTAATCAGACAACAAAAAGAGCAACATATTCTTCAAAAGAAGTGGAATAAGCACCCGCATTCACCATGCTTGGTCTGCCTCACAGTAATAGTAGCTCTAATTTTAATTGTGAAAAGTTCGATTAAACCTTTTCATTCAACAAAAAAATTATGAAGCTTAGTTCTTTTCAACAACATCTAAATATCAACAATCCCTATGATTTTTCAGCACTCAAGGCAGTATTAATCAATTGTACCTTGAAAAAATCCCCTGAGCTTTCTCATACGGAGGGATTGATGAAAATGAGCCAGCGCATAATGGAGGCAAATGGGGTAGAAACAACGATGGTCCGGGCAGTTGATCATGATATTGCCTACGGAGTCTACCCTGACATGAAAGAGCATGGATGGGCCAACGATGAATGGCCAAGTCTCCAAGCCAAGGTGATGAATGCCAATATTTTGGTCTTGGGCACTCCCATATGGCTAGGGGAAAAATCATCAATAGCCTCAAAAATAATTGAGCGCCTATATGGCTATTCGGGAAACCTAAATGACAAAGGCCAATATGCCTATTACGGAAAAGTTGGGGGTTGTTTGGTCACCGGAAACGAAGATGGCATAAAACATTGTGCAATGAGTATACTATATGCTCTCCAGCACCTTGGCTATACCATTCCGCCTCAGGCCGATGCAGGCTGGATCGGTGAAGCCGGACCAGGACCCTCCTATTTGGACAAAGGATCAACAGGCCCTACTAATGATTTCACCAACCGGAACACCACATTTATGACCTGGAACCTTATGCATTTGGCAAAAATATTAACTACTACAGGCATACCAACCTATGGGAATCAGAGAGATAAATGGGACGCGCAGCCAAAAAATGATCATCCCAATCCTGAATATAGAAATTGAAACCGACTTAGACGCAAAGAAGAAATTCCAATTATCTATCCAACAAATAAAATTTTATTCACTATGAAAAATTTCGGAAAAACAAGTTTAATGGCAATGGCAATGCTTCTGGTGATGGGAATACACCATGCCCAAGCCCAAATGGAGATCCCAAAAACGGAACAAAATTTTGACTTTGCCATTGGGATGGGCGAAAGTGGAACCTACTCCCTAGCCCTGTCTTGGAACAGGACCCATGGACTTTTTGAGTCCAAAAAATTTCGGTTAGGATATGGTTTAAGGTTTTCCTCATTTGGGGGTTCGGATCTCACTTATATCACTGCCCCCGCAGACCTCACCGCAAATGACAACACCATAGACACCCTATTTGTCTCTTCACCCCTGACCATGGGAATTAGTGCCCTGGCAAATATCCAATACCAGTTTTCACCACGGTTTAAAGCTGGTTTTAACATCGATGTAATCGGATTGGGTTTCGGTGCCGAAAGCCAGACAACATTTACCGCTGTGGAGAACACAGGACAGTTTCCAACATCTGTAAATGCAAGCCCCACGGGCTTTAACCTCTTGCTGGGTGGAGATAATGATATTGGGCAAATCAAATCAGAGTTTTATGTAGCCTATGCCCTTTCAGAAAAATTTTGGCTGAGAGGAGGGATGGATATGACTTTCTCTGAATATACCACTGAAAGAACCCTAACCAATGATAATGATCGGTTCAGATACAAAGCTATGCTTATGTTTGTAGCCATTTCTTATAATCCATTTCAAAACTAACGACGATAATGACTGCTGAAAAGAATATATAAACACATGAAGATAGGTTGGTTTTTAAACTGGTTCCGTCGGATAAGTTGGGTGATATGGATTGGATATCCGATGGGGCCGGTTTTTTCAGAGCAGCCTGATACATTAACAAAAGACAGCTTCTTCAATGCTCTGTTTTTGGCATATTTTACTCCTGAGGCAAAGATTTCCTTAGATGGCTTCGCTTTTTACAACTACAAGGCTCAGAAAACCGATAGGAAATCTACGATTAGGCTTTTTCCAACCCACACACAAAATGTCCAATTCCTGCTGATATTTTCCCGACAGCTCTACACCAACAGGGAAAAGTATATTTTTGATGGAAGGATTGATTTTCGTTTTGGTATTAGCATTCCCCCGGCCCCTAATGGCTTTTACAATTTCTTTGCTGATGCCTTTAAAAAAATCAGTGATGACAGTTTTTAAAACATTTTGGATAAAGCTTACCCATTGGGAGCATTGGCCCACGCCATTGATCTACTTACCGGTATTCATTTATTATAGCTGGCTATCTATAAAATCCTGCGACTTCTTTTTCTTCACAGCTGCAAACCCCGGTATGGAAATGGGAGGCTTATACAACACCAGCAAATTCCGGCAACTCCATTACTTACCCAAAAGGCTTATTCCCAAGACCATTATTTTTGATCCATTCAGTACTTTGGAAGAAATTTCAAAGAGCCTTAGGATAAACCAACTTACCTTCCCTTTGGTCTGTAAGCCTGATAGGGGAGAAAGGGGGAAAGGCGTGGCTTTAATTAACGACTTGAATGAATTGGAAACCTATTTGGTGAGTTGCACCACTGAATTTTTGGTTCAAGAATTCATTGATTATCCTCTTGAGGCAGGAGTCTTTTTTTATAAATACCCAGATCGAAACAGTGGCGTAATACCCTCACTGGTTTTAAAGGAGTTTTTAAGTGTAAAAGGGGATGGAATATCCACCATAGATACTTTGCTAAAAAGTAAACCCAGAGCTCTTTTGGTGGCAACCTCCTTACGTAAATCCCTTGGAAGACGGCTGGAAGAAATTCCCGCTTTGGATGAGGAAGTCATTGTAGAGCCAATAGGAAATCACAATAGAGGAACTGCTTTTATTTCGGGTAATATTGACATTGATGATGAGTTACTGGCTACATTCAACAAAATCAGTAGTTACCTGCCGTCTTTTTACTATGGCAGATTCGATGTAAAAAGCAAAAGCCTTCATGACCTTAAGTCGGGAATGAACACCAAAATACTGGAGGTAAATGGAGTCAACGCCGAACCGGCACATATTTATGACCCAAACACCTGTCTATTTCAAGGCATAACCACCTTATTTAGGCACTGGAATATCATTTATGAAATTGCCAAACAGAACAGAAAAAAAGGTGTAAAAACAGTGAATCTATCTCGGGCTTGGAACCATTTCGTTAATTGGAAGAAGAATAAATAAGAAAGGTAATTGTCAGGAACCAAAAGTCTTACCGATAAATTTGATAAACATTTCAACAATCATTTGCTAGAATTTGTGAAGTGCACCTCTCTTGTTTTAATTGTGATGGCCTTTGCGGGTAATTTATTCCACAAGGATTTCAATAAAATACCAGCCTCCTATACCGTATTACTCACCATAGAGGGAAGTACAAATGCTGACTAGGTCATTTACTTTGTGAACTTGGACAAAAATGGGCAGCCTGTCATGGAGGGACCTTTAAAACTCTGCAGGCTGGATCGGGAAGCCATAAAAAAACTATCATCGCCTTCATTGCAAAATTAATAAAATGAATCATTATAGAATATCTATAATTTAGTTATTAACAACAATAACGTTATTTTATTAATTATACTGTAATATTTTAATTTATTTATTATATTATTTGTAATTAAAAGCCGATTTTATTAGCTTTGAAACATCATTTGAAGATATAAGGTCTTCAACATTCAAAATGTAGGGTGATGAAACTGGCAAACATGCCCTCCTGTCTCGGGGGTGGGGATTACAGCATAAAGCAATCATCGAGCTCGTGATTTGCCTAACTGCCCTTTGGAGGTTCGAATCCTTCCCCTACAGCTGGTTATTTTGGGTTTATTGTTAATTGACTAAAGCTATGGGACACTGTTTCATAGCTTTTTTTTTGGGATTTATAGGGTTGAAATCGAGCATGAGGAAAAAGACACGTTGAGGGTTCATTATCATATATACATGAAAATCCCGAATCAAGCCTTACTGCAGGACATGCAGGATGGGGTTAAGCTACATGCTTGCCGGAGGGATATCAGTGAGGAGCCTACCTTCGGTACGGGACAAATTATGATCGTTGAAAATCAATTGGAAAGGGGATCCGGTCTTAGCTGAAAATGGTAGACTTTACTGCTGGTTCCTTTGCCACCCTCCATATGGAAAGGCGTGCGTGTACTGATGGTGGCCCAGATTCCTCTTCCTTTCCACCCTCCATTAGGATCATCAATCCTTCCATCCATCCATTTGGTGTAAAATCCCAAAGGGTAGGGAACTCTAAGCTTTACCCATTCCCCATCCACTAGAGCCAACAATGCCTCCGAACCATTTCCAGTGTTAATGGGCACATTTTCTCCTAAACCCAAGGTATTGAACTGATCTACCCACGTGTAATAGCTAGACTCTGCACTTCCCGACTCCTCCAAGCCTT
>PXCO01000385.1 GCA_003565295.1 Cyclobacteriaceae bacterium | reverse complement strand
GTGGTCGCAAGTCAAGTGGGTTGTACTGGAGATATTCTTGAACCGATGTTGGAGCCCATAGTGCCTAAATTCTTGAGTGTGACCTCCGATCCTTCGGGTTTGATCTACGATCCCGCCGAAGGGCTGCCCGAGGAACAAGGCTTCACCGTCATGGGCGGCGGCGGCCACCTTGTGGTGAACCGGCTGGGTGGCCCTCGATTGGAGGTTGACGGCACCGCCAGACCGCGTTTCTTTTCCCTGGTCGACCCGAAAATCCCTTCAGGCGCGATCCACCTTGAGGCGCGCATCGGAGCCATATGGATCAATGCAGCTGAAGGAGACAGTGGCGTTGGCTTCGAGATTGACGAGGGGCCTGGCGGGAAACGTATCTGGGTAAGCTGCGTACAGGAGAGGGGCCAGCCTCGTATGCGGCTGGACTACCTTGGTGCACCGACACTCGCCGGCAACTGGACCGGTGCTGAGGTCGTCCTCCGGTTCGGCCGCACCGACGATGGCGGTGCCTACCTGGAGGTCCCTGGGGTAGGCCGCTCCGAGGCGTACAGACGCAATCTACCCGACGCCCAGGCTCCTGCGCCGCATTACGCCTTCGGTTGTTTTTTTGAAGGACCGTCGGTGCAAGCATGGTTTGGCCCAATCGGGCAGGCGGAACAGCCCGATTATCTCGAAGTCACAAACATCGAGTTGCAGCCCAACGCTGCAAATAGAGTAAAGATCGAGGGCACATTTAAAACTGATATGGACCCAGAGGACACCGATATACTGCAAGTGGGTCTGCGGTGTTATATGGACGACTCACGGTTTTACCCCACCACCGCCGCCGACTTTATGCCAGTGGAAATGCGCCGGGATGGGGATAAATGGGTGATCACCGAGGAGGCCCGCGATGCCACAGGCATACAGGCCCTTGAGCTCGTGCATACCGGAGGAGGAGCCATTACCTTCCACCTTAACGATGTCCGGACCGGCCTCGGGGTTGCCGAATACCTGGAGGTGGTCGTTCACATCGAGCTGCACCTGGACGACGGCACCCTGGTCCATGCCGAGGAGACCGTCTCCCTGTCCAAGTCGGGCCAGACTTTCAAAGGGCCAGTTTGAGGGATGGAGATTCGCAAAGATGGATGACAAGATCGGGTCTGTTGCCAAAGGGTCC
Source organism: Cyclobacteriaceae bacterium (assembly GCA_003565295.1). Lineage (GTDB taxonomy): Bacteria > Bacteroidota > Bacteroidia > Cytophagales > Cyclobacteriaceae > Pleomorphovibrio. The sequence goes on along the minus strand of PXCO01000385.1, from coordinate 14,409 downwards.
TTGGAGAAAATCCGGCTGAATACGCAGGAGATGGAGGTGGCCGACATCCCCGATTACAGACCGTTTGGCGGGGACAGGCCCTATAGGCCCGTAATCAGAAGGATAAGGGATTCCCAGACGGACATGTTCAGCGGTGAAGCCTATACCTACCGGGGCATCCTGACCGATGACACGGAAACCCCCAACGGGAATGTTGTGGCCTTCTACAACGCCTGGGGGAGAGCGAGCGCGTCTTCGACGTAATGAACAACGACTTCGGATGGGCCGGGATGCCCTGTTCCTTTCTCTCGGAGAACACTGCGTTTATGATCATGACGGCAATCTATGCCAACTTTTACAGTTATCTGATCGGGGAATACTCCAAGAAACTCCCCTGGCTGAAACCTACCTACAGGCTAAAGAAGTTCATATTCCGCTTCATAACGGTGGCGGGAAAATGGATCAAAACGGGCAGGGAATATGTCCTGAACCTCTACAACAGAAGGATTATTCCCCGTTATTGACCTTGAGTCAATAAATAAAAAATATAACTTACTGGATAACAGAATATTAACGTGAAAGATACCTCTAATGCACCCAGATAAAAGGGGAACAGGGAAGAAATACCCTGATAAATTGAAACCTTAATCCCAAATATAGTTTTTAGTACCAAACTGCTTCCCAAAAAGGACGGGATTAAATGAAATCGACTTGTAAATTTATATCTGAATTAATCAAACTAAAATCCTGCGGATTTTAGGTAATGATTAAAACCCATCTTTGCATCTATGGTTCCCAACAACTGACTCCTATTCAAAGCCCATATTCCTTATTATTCCTGTGATTTGCCCACCCATAGTAAACTATACAAAAAAATGAACCTTAACTACCCGTTTTATGGCACAAATCCGTTATTTTGGGGCATTGAAATTAACATTAAACTTAAAAGTTGTATGAAATTACAGTTAGTACTGTTAGGAGTAATGGGTGTATGCACCCTTTTTCAACCCACTATGGCACAGGATAGAAAAGAAGTCAAAATGCCACCGGAGGCTACCGAGTTTTATGAGCCAGAGGTGAGGGTGGTGCAGCCCGGACAAGAAAACCACCAGCCACCAGCCGATGCGATCGTGCTATTTGATGGCTCGAACCTGGACAAATGGGAGAGTGAAAGGGAGCCTGGAAAGGCCGCCCCCTGGAAAGTAGAGAATGGAAAGTTTGTGGTAGAGCCTAAAACCGGAGGCATTAAGACCAAGGAAGGGTTTGGGGATATCCAGCTTCATATAGAATGGAGTGCTCCTACAGAAATCAAAGGTCAAGGACAGGGCAGGGGTAACTCCGGGCTTTTCTTTATGGGGAAATATGAACTTCAGATCCTTGATTCTTATGAGAATGACACGTATACCAATGGTCAGGCAGCAAGTATTTACAAACAGCACCCCCCATTGGTAAATGCCATGCGGCCTCCCGGTGAGTGGAACTCCTACGATGTGGTATTTACCGCACCTCGGTTCAATTCTGATGGGATGTTGATATCCCCTGCAAGGGTCACTGTCTTTCACAACGGAATTTTGGTTCAAAACAACGTGACCCTGAAAGGCCCTACCCAATATATAGGAATACCCAATTACGTGGCTCACGATGACAAGCTTCCCATACACCTGCAGGATCATGGTGACCTGGTGAGTTTTAGAAATATTTGGGTGAGAACATTGGACTAAATATAACCTGAACAAATACCATGGATTCAAGAAGAAGATTTATAAAAAACTCGCTCCTGGCCTCTGCAGGAATGGCAACATTGCCTAACCTGGTAACAGCGGAGCATTTAGCTGCCTTTAAGCAAAAGGTTAGTCCAAACGAACAGATTAATTTTGGCCTGATAGGATGCAAGGGCATGGGCTGGTCAAATATGAACAGTCATCTTTTAATGCCCGAGATCAACTGTGTGGCATTGGCTGATATCGATCAAAGCGTACTCGATCAGCGTTCTGCAAACGTAGAGGAACTTAGGGGTAAAAAGCCTAAGCAATATAAGGATTACAGAAAAATGCTGGAGGATCCCGATATCGACGCAGTGATCATTGGCACACCAGACCATTGGCATTGCCTTAACTTGATCGACAGTCTGGAAGCAGGGAAACATGCCTATGTGGAAAAACCCTTGGCCAACTCTATTGAAGAGTGCAATTTAATGGTAAAAGCCACGGAAAAGTACGGCAAAATGGTTCAGGTGGGCCAATGGCAACGTAGCGGCTCCCAATATGAGCAGGCCATTGATTTTGTGAGGTCCGGTAAGCTGGGCAATATCCGCCTGGTGAAAACCTGGGCTTACCAGGGTTGGATGAAGCCGGTGCCAGTTAAGCCCGATGGGCAGCCTCCTCAAGGGGTGGACTATGATATGTGGTTGGGACCCGCCCCAAAGAGGCCCTTCAATGAGAACCGTTTTCACTTTAATTTTAGGTGGTTTTGGGACTACGCTGGTGGGCTGATGACCGATTGGGGGGTACACGAAATTGATATTGCCCTATATGCCATGAATGTAAGTGCCCCAAAATCCATTATGGCTTCCGGGGGCAAGCTTGCCTATCCCGATGACGCCTCCGAAACGCCAGACACCCTTCAGACCGTTTACGAATATGATGGTTTCAACATGCTGTGGGAACATGCCACCGGCATAGATGGAGGCAACTATGGCACTACCGAAGGTATCGCTTTTATCGGAAATAACGGCACCCTAGTGGTCAACAGGGGCGGCTGGAAAGTCATTGCCGAGACGGAAAATGTGAATGGAGAGAGAAAAGAGAAAATTGAGGCCGTAAGTCATATTAAACCGGAAGGCAATGCCCAACAGGCCCATTGCAGGAATTTCGTGGATGCCATCAAATCCAATGATGCCAGTAAACTCAATTGTGGGATCAAAACAGGTTCCGTGGCAGCCATTAATGCCCATATGGGTAATGTGGCTTATAAATTGGGCAAAAAAATCTATTGGGATAAGGCAAAAGACGCCTTTAAGGAGTCCGAAGCCAATAAATTGGTAAAGGCCAATTACCAAAACGGGTGGAAATTGCCCAAGGTATAATGATTGAAAAAGGCTGTCCCCTGTGGGCAGCCTTTTATGTAATATGTTGAAAGTATGAAAGCTTCTACATTCACATCCAAAAAACTGACAAAAGATTCTCCATTTTATTCCGCCCTTAACAAAGAACAGTTAGCCGCTTATTTTAGAAGGGTTGGATTTGAGGAACAACCGGAATGTACCTTTGAATGCTTGCAGCGTTTGCATTACCTTCATTCGGTATCACTTCCATTTGAGAATTTCAACCCTTTGTTGAGAATTCCCATTGCCCTGGATCAACATTCCTTGTTTAACAAAATGGTTAAACAGAAAAGAGGGGGATATTGCTTTGAACATAATTTACTCTTTGGGGGTGTGCTTAGCGCTTTGGGTTTTGAAGTTACCTGCCTGGCAGCGCGGGTTATGTGGCAAATTCCGGAGGATGTCATCATGCCCAGGGATCACCAATTATTATTGGTTGATTTTGGTGAAGGACCCTATATTGCGGATGTTGGCTTCGGAGGCAATACCCCTACATCTGCATTTTCCCTGCATAAAATGGAACCGCAGCAAACCTCTCATGAGTCCTTCAAAATCAGTAAAGATGGAGATGCTTATCTACTTTATATTCAAGTGAATAATAAGTGGGAACCCATGTATAGGTTTGGGTTTGACGAATACCTGTTACCTGACTTTGAAGTGATCAATTTTTACCTCTGTAACCATGAAAAATCCATGTTTGTCAATCACCTCTTTCTTGCTCAGACCAAAGAAGAGGGTAGGTATGGTTTGTTTGATGACCAATTCTCATTTCACCCTGTAAATGGGGAGACCCAAAAGGAAAAAATCCCCAATTTTGATCAGCTAATTCGAAAGGTAGAAACTGTGTTTAACATTGACGTTCCCAACCCCACAGCATTGGAGCAATGGTTTAATCACCGCAACAAAATAGATCAGTAGCTGTTTAGCTCCCCATTACCAATCTTGTTTGCGAGGAAGCCTCTACTTCCATTACCTCGATGGTTAGATTATTTTCTTTAAAATCTTCTTTATCCAGTAAAAGATAAATCTCTTGATGCCCTGCCTCCATGCTTAGGTTGGTGTCAGTTTGCCTAAGAGGCATCCATTTCTCCTCTTGAAGTATATGTATACCATTGGTGCCGTTGAATTTCAGGTATACATCACCCTTATTCAGCACCTCCAGCTCAAATTTCAACAATGCCAGATTGGTATCATCCATCTTTATATCTTGGAGTTCATCAAGGGGCAATGCTCCGCTTACCTTGCTGTAGGCAGGTCTAAAAGATAAATCTCTCATTATTTTGGCTGTCAGCTTTTCTTTTTCATTTATTTCTGCGGGGATAGTCGCAGCATAAGCCCATCGGCGCACCAGTCTTTGGTTGGGCACCCTTAATTCACCAGGTTTTCCCAGCTTGGACAAAAATCCAATTAAGTCTACGAATTCCTGTCTTTCAAGACTGGATGTGAGCCCTGGAGGCATCAGGGAGCCTGAAACATTATCATGTTCGCTCACCTGTGCTTTGGCAATGGTTACTTCTTGTCCAGCAGCATTGCGGATCACCAACTCATCCGCTCCGTCTTTTACCAGGTAACCCATTACCGTTCCACCATCTTGTTTGGTTATCCTTTGTAGCTCATAACCTTCCTTAATGGATTCTGCGGGCTCTAATAAGGATAAAATGATTTCATCGATGGGAGAGCTGGTGCCAAGACTACTTAAGTCCGGTCCCAGTTGTCCACCTGCCCCTCCCAGAGCATGACAATTTTGACAAATCAGTGAATTTCTTCTGTAAATGGATTCCCCGGCAATGGCATCCGCACTTGTCCTTACCTCCTGCACAAGTGAAGCGAGTTGTTGGTTGTTAAGCTTTTGGGGCATTTTTTCCGGTGGCAATACACCTCCGGAGGCCTCCAAAGCTTTTTTCAGCTGCATTACATCCGGATCTCCTCTTCTGTACCAGGGAACGTACCTATCCATGGATTGCCGGCCTAACTTTGCCATGGCCTCTGGAATACCGCCTTGCATTAAATCCGATGCGAAGGTGGTTATGGTCTCCTCATTCCGCATCATGGCTTGAAACAGTTGACTTGCATTGGCTACAGAAGGAGCACTATTTAGCAAATCCAGCGCTAATAGCGAAGCCTTCTGACCCTGATGCCGGGCCAAAAGAGCCGTGGCATGTACCCGAATGTCAATGGGGTGTTTTTCGGAAGTGAGCATGGCTAGCATTTCCCTGCTCTTGGGGTCCTCCAACCTGGCCAAAGCTTCCAGGGCTAATTGTTGGCTGTGCTCCCCGGGCTCAGCTTCCAAAATTTGTTTCATAAGCACCTGGTTCAACTCATTCATTTGCCAATGCCCTGCCAGTTGTATGGCCATATTTGAGGTGCCACTGTCTTCATGCCCGAAAAAATGGTGGATTTTTTTTAGTTCACCTTTGGGTTTTACCCCTCTGTTTTGGGCAGCGTCCAACAATATGGAAATCCAGGGAGCAGCAGTAGTAGGCTTTTCCAAAGCCATTTCCCAAATGGTTTTCAAGGTTTGCCCTCCGGCGATTTTGGCCAAGGTGGCCTGCGTATCATTTAAATATTCCTCAGGTATTTTCCCTTCTTTGAGTAAGGAAAGGATCAGGTCTGCTCCTTTCCTGTCACGGACCTCCTTAACGGCAAAGGCCATGGAGCTATCATCCCCAAAAAAATTAGGATCCTCTTTCAATGCGGGCAACCAATAACTCTCCAATTCTTTTAAGGTAAACCAAAGGGCAAATAAGGAAAACTCATCCAATCCCATATCTAGGGTTTCCAGGGCCATTTTTGCCGCGGCTGCTTCCTGGAATTTGGAAAGAGCGATTGTTGCCGCCTTGCGCACTTGGGCATTGGGGTCTTTTACTCCGGCAGAAAGTAGACCTTTGACCTCTTCCCATTTCCATGATCCGGCACCCAATATCCGAAAGGCTGCGGCTCTTGCCTTTGGCTCACCCGAAGTGATGACTTTGTTTAACAATTCCAAATTAGGTTGACCAATGAGTTGATGCACCCAAAGTGCCTCTATCAAGTAATGGTCAGTTTTGGGGCTTGTGTTATCAAAACCTTTAACCCAAGTTTCTAACGATTGAAGCACTTCTACTTTATCTTTTTCTTTGAGGAGCTGCTTGGCTTGCACCCTTACCCAATCCTCGTTGGACTTTAATGCCTCCAAAAGTCCATGGACATCTTTCTCCGCCAGTTTCCAAGGGGTTAGTAACTCTTTGCCCCTTGTCCGGATTCTCCAAATTCTCCCATGTTGTTGATCCCTTCTGGGGTCATGGAAATCCACCTCTCCATGTTGAATGATAGGGTTATACCAGTCAGCTACATAGAGTGCTCCATCTGGCCCCATGAGAATATCCACGGGCCGGAAGGCAATATGGTCTGTCCATAACAGGTCATCTGAAGGTAGCGATGCGAAGCCACTTCCTTGATCCTCCAATTTGAAGCTGTTGATTCGGTTGGCACGAAAGTCATTGGTTACCAACCTTCCTTGCCAGGCTGAGGGAAAATGATCCCCTGAGATGATGTCTAACCCACTGTGTTTTGGCTGGCCGGGATTTAAGCCTCTGACAATTTTTTCGGCTCCCGGGGCGCTCAAAAAGGTCGCTCCTTCAAATCCGTAGTTAATCCCTTCGTGGCCTGCACCGTCTGTTAAAAACATATTTCCCCAAGGATCAAACTGAAGCCCCCAGGGGTTGATTAAACCTCTGGCAAAGACCTTTAATTCCATGGTTGCCGGATTAAACTGCCATACTCCGCCCCCATGTAATCTTTTAGTGCCAAAGGGAGTTTCTACATGGCTATAAATATAAATGGACTGGTTGAAATAAATCAGCCCGTCGGGCCCCCACCTAAAGGTATGGATAAGGTGATGTGTGTCGCCTGTTCCGAACCCGGTGAGGACAACTCTTTTTTGGTCGGCTTTGCCATCTCCATTATTGTCTTTGAGATGCAAAATTTCTGTGCTATTGGCCACATACACGCCCCCATCCCCCGGTAATATGCCGGTAGGGGTGATTAAGCCCTCGGCAAAGACCGTGGATTTATCAGCTCTGCCATCCCCATTTGTATCTTCCAGCACAAAAATTTTGTCGTTGGGCTCCTCGCCGGGCCTGAGATGGGGATAAACCGTGCTGCTCACCACCCATAGCCTTCCTTTTGCATCCCAGTTCATCTGTATGGGTTTGGTCACCATGGGCTCTGCTGCAAAAAGCTCGATCTCAAAGCCCTCGGCCACTTCAAAACGCTCTAATTGATGTTGCACATCAGAAGGTGGGATTTCTTTAAGCCTATTTTGGCCGTATGAATAAGAAATCAACAAAAATAGAAGACCTGTAAGGATTAAGCTTTTGAAAATAGGTGTAATATTATTATTCATGGAAATGAGGTTGCCTTTTGGATTTTAGTTATTGGATGGGAAATAACTCAACATGATAGGTCTTGGGTTGCTTAAGTCGATGGATTTGACCGTCTAGCCAGGCCACGAGTAAGCCAAGGTCTTTCAGGTCATCTTCGTGCCTACCTTGTTCATAAGCCCTAAAACCCAATATATATGTCCTGTTTTGAGGCCGGTATTTTCTGAAATAGATTTCATCTTTCTTCTGAATACTTTTCCTTAGGTTTTCGGCTTGGCGTAACCAAGGCCCTTGTTCCAGTTCCTTACCCATTTCCCACTCACTACGTGCGCCTATTGCCACTAACTCGCCATCTATCCGAAGACCGTAGCTTCCCTTTTTTAATCCGGTAATGGTAAATTTTGGGGAATCCGATTTTGATATAGGCGTGAAAATTGACTTAGGAGCTAAGGAAAATGACAAATAAGTGTTTTGGCTGTCCCATTCAACTTCTGAAACGGCATGCCCCGTTTGTATCTGCTTCTTTTTCCAATCCAACTGGATATCATGGGAAGCCATTGGCACTGCTAGTCCTTTCCGCAAGTAAGTAGCCAATTGGGCATAACCATCTTCATTGAGAAGAACATCAGTTTCCCAAAATTCTTTGTCCAAAGAGTTTAAAAATGTACCAACATCCAAATAAGTTAGCCCTCTTTTCTCGGCAGTTTCCTCTATTTGATGTTGATAGCTTCTTGTTATGATGGTTTGCCTTTCAGGTGCAGCAAGCTTTTCTGTCCTGATCGGGTTGATCAAGACAATTTTGCAGGGTGATTTTTGTAAGGAATCCAATAGGGTGTTCATCCCGGAAGTAAATGAGTCAAGCCCTTGTTTCCCCTCTTCGGATTCTATCTGGCCATACGCCAGAAAGATCACAGAGGGATCCGCTTCCCTTACTTGCTGGATTAGGAGTTCAAAAGGGGTAGGTGGAGTGGTGAAATAGGTCCTGGCCTGCCCAAATACCGTATCACCTGTCCATCCCAAATTCCTGAAGCTTATGTATCTGTCTGGCCATGTACTAGAGAGCACATATTCCAGCCAACCATGCTTTTGTTCATTTTCCACTAGTCCTGCCCCCAGTAGCACTACTCTGTCCCCGTCATTGAGTTGGAAGGGTTGCTGTGCTAATGTGTTTATACTCATCAGGATAACAAATAATAAGGTAGTGGATACACCAGAAAACCTGAAAGGATGCATATTTGGGTTCGAGGTTATGGATATTTTAAATCAGCTTGGACGAGGTAAAAGAGTGCCTCATCCATTGAATAATTCGCCTAAAATAATGAAAATAGTTTTGACAAGCTTTATAAACTCATTCAACGGAGAGAATTGTGAGGCAAATGGCGAAAATTTTTAAAACTGTATGTTAAATCTGTTAATTAGTTGTTAAATAGGTTGTAGAAGCTGTTGGTAATGGTTAAAATGGGAAATGGTTCATAACCTATTGAACAAATGGATAGATTTTGTGAGAGACCATATCTATGTGGTCACCTTTATGCTATTTACCGCATTAATTGGGCTTATTTTTGTACAGTACAGATTGATAAAATTAGAGGCCGACATCCAGCGCAGGCAATTTGACAGGGAAATCAACAAAGTGCTTTCTGACATGAAGGATGTAATTCTAGATGATGATGAGGTGACGGAAAAACTTTTGCTGTTGCTAGGGGACAAAGTACACCCCATTAGCAAAAGGGACGCCTTGGAGGAGGAGTTGATTCTGGAATATAAAAGCAGAACGGACAGTATATTGCGATTGAATAACCTTGGATATTTGGATTATGATTTTGCGTTTTACCAGCGCATAGAGGACACCATAGCCTTTTCTTCTGCCAAGGACGGGTATCAGCCTGATTTCCAACGCTACGCCATGTACCCGAAGGGGGTGGTGGATGAGGTTTATGGAAAGAGCAATTTTAGGTATGGCCTGCTGTTTTACAATAAAAATCTATTTGTTGCCTACCAGATTTCATCCAGCCTTCTGATCACCTTTATTTTTGTGCTGGTCCTATTGGGCAGTTTTTTTAGTACGGTATTGGTGATGAAACGTCAAAAACAGTTGTCCAAACTGAAGAATGATTTCATTAATAATTTAACCCACGAGCTCAAAACCCCCATCTTTGCCTCTTCCATCATTTATAAAATCATCAAGGACAAGGGACACACCTTTTCAAAGGATGAATTGGACTACCACCTTTCAATATTGGAAAAGGAGAATAAGAACCTTAAGAACAAGGTGGAAAAAGTCCTGGAACTAACTCTTCTCGAAAGAAATGATCCTGAATTGGAGTGGAAGCACATAGATATGCATGAGATTATTCGGGGCAAAGCGGAGATATATAAACTCATCATTGGAGCCTCAGGCGGCAGGCTTTATTTGCACTTGCGGGCCCATCAAACTCTGGTATGGGGGGACCTTATGCATTTAGGCAATATCCTTGACAATATTTTGGATAATGCCATCAAATATTCCAAAGATGCACCAATCATAAACATAGAAACGGAAGTAAAAGAAGGGGCTTTTGTGCTTAAGATTTCCGATCAGGGGATAGGTATTTCCAAGGAAAACATTGATTTTATTTTTGACAAGTTTTACAGAGTGAGCCAAGGCAACTTACATGCAACCAAAGGGTTTGGGTTGGGACTGAGTTATGTGAAAATGATCACCGAATTACATGGTGGTTCCATTTCATTAAAAAGCAAATTAGGAAAGGGAAGCCAGGTAGAGATCCGGCTTCCTCTGCTGAACCAAAAAGTGACAAAATCAGATGACACCGAAAATATTATTGGTAGAAGATGACCAGACCTTAGGGTATGCTCTAAAGACTTATCTGGAGATGAACGAACTGGCAGTGTCCTGGGAAATTAATGGCCAGAAGGGTTTAGAGGCTTTTCTTAGAGAGTCCTTTGATCTATGCATCCTGGACGTGATGATGCCTGCTATGGATGGGTTTACATTGGCAGCCGAAATCAAAAAGAACAATCCCAGCATTCCCTTGATTTTTTTGACGGCCAAGTCCATGAAAATCGATAAACTACAAGGATTCCAAAAAGGTGCCGACGATTATATCGTAAAGCCAGTGGATGAGGAGGAACTCATAGCACGGATCCATGCAGTATTGAGGAGATATCGGTATCAGGATGACCAGGGTGAGGAATTTGAAATCGGAAAACTGACCTTCTATTTTAGCAGTAGAAGGTTAAGTGATGGGAAGGAAAAAATAGCTCTAACGGACAAAGAAGCTGAATTACTACGCATGTTGTGCCAAAAAAAGAACCAGCTTTTGGATAGAAAAGCGGTGCTGAATAAGCTTTGGGGAGGTGTGGATTATTTCAATAGACGGAGTATGGATGTGCATGTGGCAAAACTCCGAAAGCACCTCCAGTTGGATTCTTCTATAAGTCTCAACAATGTGCACGGTAAGGGGTATATACTTGAGGATGGAAAAACCTAAAAACTGACCATAAAAAAAAGGCTGCCAAAATTGGCAACCTTTCCCCAATTGCTGGAACAATTGGATCCAATAACCCTTTTTCAGGGACTTTCCATATAAATTTTGAAAAATCGGATTAATAGGTTCAATAGCATGCGATTAGATTACTCACCAAATGTGGAAACAGCCAATGGCTCCTCTGCCTCTTGGGGATTTCTTTTCCCGTCAAGTTCCTCCAAAAGATCAACTATTTGCTGGGCATCCTCCCAATCAGGTTTGATGAGGTGAATTTTTTGACCTTCCTCCAAACCTAATTCTATGATCACATTCTCAGAGTTGTTCTCGCCCAACATTACTTCCTGTTTTTTTCCTGCCGCCGTATACACGAAGTTGATGCTGTCATTTTCCACATGAATTGCCTTCATGGGCACTTGAAGTACGTCCTCCATTTTATCAGCAAGGATTTTTTGACTTGTAGTCATCGTAGGACGTAAGTCAGGGTCAAAGTTGTCGAACCCCACTATTACCTCAAAAACCTTTGAATCCGAGTTGGACCTACTTTGACCTACATTACCGATGTGGGTAATGGTTCCTTGGTATTGCTTTTCGGGCATGGCATCCATGACGATTTCCACAGGCATCCCTTTTTCAATTTTACGGATATCCACCTCATTGACCTGTGTAATGCTGTGGATGCTATTAAGGTCTGGGAGTTTTACGATCACTGGTTTCCATGAACTGATTTGTGTGCCTTCTTCCACTTTTTTCCGTTTGTATTTGCGGTAGATTACCATCCCATCTTCAGGTGCCACTATCTCAAATTCCTCTAAAATTTCCTCCATTCGCTGCACTCTTTCTTTATGTTCGGCATATTTGCTGCCGATTTCCTTCATCCGAGCACCTTCCTGCAATTTTTTCATGGTATACCTTTCCCTGGCCTGGCTCAGGTCCCGCTTGGCCTTCTCCAATTGCTGTCTGTTTCTTTCTACTATCGCTGGTGGTTCGAATTGAGATTGCTCCAATATCAATTCTTGTTCCTGTACGGTAAATTTCAGGTTCTTTATATTGTCTCTTTCTTCCCTGAGGATAAGAGAGGTATCTAATTGTACTTGTTCAAACTGGGCTTGGTATTGTTCCAGGTCCAGCCTTTTTTCTTCCAGCTTCTCGAACATTTCCGACTGATCTAACGATGCGATAAAATCTCCTTTTTCTACCACGGTCCCCTCTGGCACCAACTTCTCAATGGTGAATTTTTTCACTCTAAAGTTCCTGGCTTCTTGAGGGCCCATGACCTCAACCCCTTCCAAGGCCTCCAGTTCACCCTGAGTGGTGATTTCCACCTTAAATTGCCCTTTTTTTGTGGCAAAGAGCGCATCATCATTTGCATCCCCCGAAGAATAAACCCCGATTGCACCACCTACAAAAATTAAAGCCACAATAAGCCCTATTGTCCATCTTACTTTTTTTACGGCGAATAATTTTTTAGCTTTTTTCATGTGTTTATATTTTCTTTTCAGCGGCCACATGGAATCTCGCTACGAATAATCATCCCAGTGTGTGACGTGCTCGTCATGCCCTGACTGCCGTCAGGACAGGCTCGATTTCATCACATGACAAAGTAAACACATAATAGGTAACCCATGGGAGAACAATATGTTAAATGGAGCCAATGAAAAGTTAAATTAGTTAAGGAGATGTTAAATGTCTTAATGTTTAAGTTAAAATGCCTTCCTGGTCTAAAGGGAAGGCATGGTGGAGGATGCCACTACACCGCTTACCATGCGGGAGTGAAATTCAATCCAAACACCCCGCCCCTCCATTGCCGCTGCCAAGGAACAGCATAAAAGGCCTCCACGATCACATACCCTAACAGGTTTGCCCTCAGGGAAGCTCCGGAACTTGCAACGGGTCTTCTGGCCAGATTTATTTCCCCATTCATAGCCATGGGGGGATTAACCAACCCCCTATTGTCCCAAGCCATCCCTGTATCTACAAAAAGTGCCAGCTCGGTGGGAAAGAAATCCGATTTGATCATGGACAACCGTTCTGGCCCTGATAAGGGATACCTGATTTCGAAATTGCCCACCATGATCTTGTTTCCGACAAGTTGGTTAAGGGCAAAGTTATCCAGTCTATTGATATTATTTTGGCTGAAAGAATTACCGGTAAAGCCCCTTACCAGCGTAGGTTGCCCAAGGTACAAGGGGGGGAGTATGTCTCTTCTCACGTCTTGACCATACCTCCCGTAGTGATATAGCCTAGTGGCCAGGGTGAAAGGTGACATTCGAAAATACCTTCTATAATCAGCAAGTGCCGTATAGAAGTTGGTGGCACCAAAGTACCTTTCCACATCAAACCGAAACCTGGTGCCCTTTAGTGGCCCTACCGTACCAAAAGAGGAATTGTCCCCTACATAAGCAAGGTTTACCTGCCCAACGTTAAAGCCGGGTGGAGAGGGTTCACGGGTTTTGCTTTCGCCCACAAAGATCCCCCGGTGATAATAATTGTTGATCCTGTCCACCCGGAAATGGTATCGGGTCAGGGTCAGTCCTGCTTCCAGTCTCAATGACCTGGAAATAGGATAAATCCCAAATCCACCCGCTCTTGTCTCAAATGTTCGTACCAGGTCAATGGCATTGTTCACCACAGGGATAGATTGATCCTCCACTCTGATGCTGTCCAAGAATACATTCGAAAAAGCGGACTGATATGGCACATGCGAAAATAATCCCCCCCAGGCAATGGGGTTCTTTCTATTTACATAGGCTCCCTGCAAACCTATGTCAAATATTTCCCCATTCAAGGAAACCGCCGTAAACAATTGATGATTTCCCAGGATATCGCTGAATAGGGCATTTAAACCTCCTGCCAACCCAGTGGCATAGGTACCACCCACCAGGTTGATTTCCCCGGTATTGCCGATGTAATCCAATTTAAACCTTGGCTTAAAAGGCTTAGGCCAAATGTCTTCTTCTTGTATGCTGAAGCTCCTTTCCATGGAATCTAATCGGTCATTTGCGTGTACTATGGGCAAGCTGTGCACCGGTGGCAGCGTCCCGGCTCTTTTGTCCACCCTTCTTCCGTCGGAGTTTTTGTAGGTAACATAGAAATCTGCGGGATCAGCCCTATAAATATGGTATTTTCCGTTTTGGTAGAGAGAATAGGCCATTAAGCCATTGTCTCTGGCCACAGAAAGGGCAGGAGACCAATTGGTAATTCCGGAGATCCCGGTGAAGTAGCTGGTAAGTCTGTACATTTCATCCCTTACCAGGCTGTATTCATATAGGTCCCTGAAGCCATCCGCATTAGAAAGGAAGTAAATCATGTTTCCGTCCACAGAGAATTGGGGATTCATATTGTCCGCCCCCTGGAAAATGTCCAATACAGTAACTTCATGCGAATGAAAATCCAGCAAACAGATATTAAAGCCCTTATGTCTAAAACCACTGGGATCTTTCGGAGTGTCCCTATCCGAAACAAAGGCTATCCAGTTGCC
>PXCO01000367.1 GCA_003565295.1 Cyclobacteriaceae bacterium | reverse complement strand
TTTCATCTGTTTATAATTTGTTTTTCAGCGGTCATTACCTGTCCCGAACTTGTTTCGGGAACCTGCCCCGTACCGCAGGTCGGGGTGGAATCTCGCTTTGATAATCATCCCTCTGTGTGAGGTTCTCCTCATGCCCTGACTGCCGTCAGGACAGGCTCGATTTCATGTGATTATAATTTGTTTTTCAGCAGTCCCCCGATTGCTATCGGTAGGAATCTCGCAAATGATAATCATGCCTTAATAATCGTTGGATAGCTCTTCTTCTCTTTTTTGTTTTTCTAATCGCTTCGCAATCATTATGCCTGCTTCATAAAGTACAAGTATGGGCATGGCGATAAGGATTTGACTGATCACATCGGGTGGGGTAATCAAAGCAGATAACACCAAGATCACCACAATGGCATGCCGACGATAAATTTTCAACCATGCCGAAGAAACCAAACCTGCCTTAGTGAGGAAATAAATAACCACTGGTAGCTGAAACATTACCGCAGAAGCCAATACCAACATGGATAAGGTCCCCACATAGGAGGTAATATCAAATTCATTCAAAATGGAAGGATCCAGCTGGTAGTTCGAAAGAAAATTGATCGATAGAGGTGCCAAAATAAAGTAACCGAAGGCGGCACCTGAAAAGAAAAGAAAACTTACGAAAAACACAGCTCCTCTAGCTGCATTTTTTTCTTGGTCATATAGCCCTGGACTAATAAACCTCCATACTTCCCAGAACACGTAAGGAAACGCAGCAATTAGTCCTACCACCAAACTAGAAGTGATGTGCATGGAAAACTGCCCGGTCATCTGGCGGCTCTGTATGATAAAAGGAAGCTCTTCTATGCAGAGTGCCGGCACAGAAAAAAAATCTGATAGCCTGCAAAGTGCCCTGTAAGTAATAAAGTCTATCTTGGAAGGCCCTAATATTACCTTACCAAACACAAAACTTTTTGATAAAAAAGCCAATACCATAAACACAAGTATGGCTGCTATGGACCTGAGCAAATGCCAACGCAACTGCTCTAAATGGTCCAAGAAGGACATGCCGTTGTCCTCCTCTTCTTCCTCTCTATATTGATCCAGTGCCACTAGAATTCGCTATTTTAATATAATGGAAATTGTACCATCCAATGGTTGACCTCTTCTTTGATGGAAGAAAGCTTCTCTTCCTCTTCATGGGCCATCAAAGCTTGATCAATCAGATCCGCAATTTTTTGCATGTCCTTTTCTTTAAGGCCCCTTGTGGTCACAGCTGCAGTTCCCAACCTCATGCCTGAGGTAACAAATGGGGATCTGGTGTCAAAAGGCACCATATTTTTGTTAATGGTGATGTCCACCTTACCTAGGGTTTCCTCGGCGATTTTGCCGGTGAGTTCCTTGTTCCGTAGATCTATCAACATGAGATGATTGTCAGTGCCTCCTGAGATAATTTGATAACCTTTGTCAACAAAAGCCTGGGCCATCACTTGGGCATTCTTCTGTACTTGAAGGATATATTCCATATATTCATCCGACAAAGCCTCTTGAAAGGCTACTGCCTTCGCTGCAATGATATGTTCTAATGGACCTCCCTGAGTACCTGGGAAAACCCCTGAATCCAGCAAAGATGACATTTTGCGTAGGCTCCCTTTCGGGGTTTTCAAACCAAATGGATTATCAAAATCTTCTCTCATTAAGATCAATCCCCCTCTGGGGCCCCTCAACGTTTTATGCGTTGTGGTGGTAACCACGTGACAGTGCTCTAAAGGATCCTTGAGCAAACCTCTGGCAATAAGTCCAGAGGGATGGGAAATATCTGCAAGTAAAATCGCCCCCACCTCGTCAGCAATGGTTCTAAGCCTTTCATAATCCCAATCCCTGCTGTAAGCAGAGGCACCACAAATCAACAGCTTGGGCTTAACAGCTCTTGCCTTTTCCTCAACTTTATCATAATCAATCAGACCAGTGGATTCTTCCACCCCATAAAAATGAGGCTCATATAGCTTTCCTGAAAAGTTGACAGGAGAGCCATGGGTAAGGTGGCCTCCATGCGACAGATCAAAACCCAGAATAGGATCTCCGGCTTTCAAACACGCAAGAAAAACAGCCGCATTGGCCTGAGCCCCGGAGTGAGGCTGTACATTGGCCCAATTGGCCCCGAAAAGTTCCTTGGCCCTATCTATAGCCAATTGTTCTATCTCATCTACCACCTCACATCCACCATAATATCTTTTATTGGGTAGACCCTCTGCATATTTATTGGTAAGGACAGAACCTGCTGCCTCCATTACTTGCTTGCTTGTGAAGTTTTCTGATGCGATCAGCTCAATACCTCTTTTTTGCCGATCTTCTTCTTGGGAGATTAAGTCGAATATTACCTGGTCTCTTTTCATCAATGGATTAACGTTAATGGCACCTACTTGTGAAGTGGGCAGGTTTTACCTAACCTCAAAAGTAGAGCTAATTTTTGGATGGGCAAAATTACTCCTTATGAATGGATATTCCAATTTATCATCCTTGCATAAGTTTATAAATCGGAGGCTTGCCTTTAATACCCACCATAGATTCATAATAAATTGAGATGATTTCTTGAATAAGCATTAACTTTAAACCTTTCTAACCTGTCGTTTTAACTTTCTAAACCATGAAAAAACTTTTGATCAGCACGGGTGGAGGCGATTGCCCCGGATTAAACGCCGTAATACGAGGAATCTACAAAAGAGCCAAAAAAGAAGGCGGATGGGAAGTGTACGGAAGCATAGAGGCATTATCCGGAGTAATGAGAGAACCCCCGGAAATCATTCAATTAGACAATAGCAAAATAGCAGGCATCCATGTGAGAGGAGGCACCATTCTTAAAACTACCAACAAAGGAAACCCCCTTCAATATCCAGTAAAAGACAAAAACGGGAACATCAATTATGTGGACATCACTCAAGAGTTGGCCGATAAGTTAACCGCAATGAATTTTGATGCCGTCATCAATATAGGAGGGGACGGCTCCCAAAAAATTTCTCAGGCCCTGTATGAAAAGGGGATACCAGTGATTGGGGTACCCAAGACCATCGACAACGACCTCTCAGCCACAGACATGACCTTCGGTTTTCAGACGGCAGTGCAAATCGCAACGGACAGCTTTGACAAACTCGTGACCACTGCGGAAAGCCATCATAGGGTAATGATCATGGAGGTGATGGGGCGGGATGCGGGATGGATTGCGCTTCATACGGCCATCGCGGGAGGGGCTGAGATTTGCCTGATCCCCGAGATTCCCTATGATGTTAAGAAATTGATTGATAGGATTTCTGACCGTTACCAAAATGGGAGGGGTTTTGTAAACATCGTGATTGCGGAGGGTGCCAAAGCTAAGGACGGTACGGTGATCTCCTCCCCGGGAGAAGAAGGGTCTGAACACGTACGGCTCGGGGGGGTAGCCTATGAGCTTTCACGTCAATTAAAGGCCGCAGGCTGTGAAGCAGAAATACGTGAAACGGTATTGGGCCATGTACAAAGGGGGGGGACCCCGGTGGCATTCGATAGGCTATTGGCCACCATGTTTGGAGTAAGGGCCTTTGAGCTGGTAATGGAAGGAAGTTTTGGCAAAATGGTCTCCTTTCAACACAATGACTTCAAGGCCGTAGATTTGGCTGAAGCCACCAAAAGCTATAACCACGTTGACAAAGATTCCTTCTTGGTAAATGGAGCAAAAGGACTCGGGATTTCCTTTGGGGATTAAACCAGAACTGCCGTTTTTGTCACGGGAAAGAACAGTTGGGTGTACGGTTTTGTACACCTTTTTTTTATCCTGCCATGGGTGATAAAGGCACTGCCTTTTTTTTAAAATATTTTTTCACAAACCCATGCAACCTTCACTAATTCAATGTTTTATTAAATGCACCCACAAATCCGCCTAAAGTTGTCCACTTCTTATACAAACCACTGTCCGTTTGTACGATAACGTACATTATGATTAGACTTATTTAGAATAAAATTTTAAAATGACCCATAAATCAACCCCAATGGGTGTTGTCTCTCCATGATTGTGTGTTTTACAAAAAATTATTTGGTACACCTTTGGCCAATGGATCTGTAAACAGAATCTAAAGACATAAACCAAATAAACACATGAAGACATTAATGACATTACTCGCCGCATTGTTTATCCAGCTTGGTGCATTTGCAATCCCTAACGAAAAACCCCTTGCCGAGGTGACCATGGTTGAAAGCCTTGGTCAAAAGTTCAAAGTCCACTTGATGGAAGGAGTGGGAAGGGTGAATATAAGCCTCTTCAACCAGAAAGGGAAATTGATCGACAAAACCACCTTTAAAATCAATGAGCCCACTGCTATCCCTTTTAACTTAAGCCAACTACCAGAAGGAACCTACACTGTAAAAGTGGAAACCAAATTGGAGGAAATTTCCTTTGATATCCCTTCCAAAAGGCCGGTACAGAAAAAATTATTGGCTTACACAAAGGTGAAAAATGACAATACGGTTAATTTGAAAGTGGTGGGAATAGAAAAACCCGGGGTAAAAGTGACTTTCTTCGACCAGTCACACCGAAGGATCACCACGGATAAGGTAGAAGTAGCTGGGGGCTTCACAAAAGATTATATCCTAAAAAACAGGAAACTAAAAGAGGTGTACATGGAAGTAAGGGATCAAGACGGAAAATCCAAGATCTTCTATTTTGACTAATGACTTTAGCCTAAAAGTGCAGCGCCCTTTCCAACTTATATGGAGAGGGCGCTTTTGTTTTCAGGCTTGGCAATGCACAAATCTTGCTATTCATGAATAATTAAGCGTAATTGATGTTTTAAAACACAATCTTATGAAAACCTCCAACCGTCTTGTAGCAGAGCTTAATGAAATCATTGAAAGGAATTATGATGTAATTCAAGGTTACAGGGATGCTTCCAGAAATGTGGACAATGAACTTCTGAAACGTTTTTTCCATACCCGGGGACAAGAAAAGCTGGAGATGTACAAGGAAATGAAGGCAATAGTGCGGGAATTGGGGGGTAAGCCTGCCGACGAGGGTAGCGTATTCAGCATATTTAAAAGATCTTGGAACAATTTCACTGCTTCACTTTCGCACGGCAATGAAAAAGAAGTGTGCGAAAACTGTATTGCTGTGGAAGCCAAGGCTGTGGTGGAATACAAAGATTTGCTCAAAAAAGAAGGCGGATTACCAGAATCTTTGAAGAACCTGCTTGAAGATCAAAAGGAGAAAACTTTAAGGGCCATACATGAGTTGGAGGCCATGAAAGAAAAATTCTAGAAGAAATTTATACATTAACCTTTAAAAGGGAAAACAATTTTTCTTCGTTGTTTTTATCATTGAATGCTTTGGCACTATTTTTATCCCTTGGGATAATTCATGCATGACCACTCTAAATCATAACACTTATGAAAAAAATTTGCTTTTTGATGTTGGGAGGACTACTGTTGATGACTCCCGTGTTGGCACAAAACTCCATTGAGTATGAGGAACGTACCCTTAACAATGGGCTACATCTCATAATGCACAAAGACAACAGTACGCCTATAGTAGCCGTGTCTGTTCTTTATCATGTAGGGTCAAAAAATGAAAAGCCGGACCGTACGGGCTTTGCCCACTTTTTTGAACATCTCCTATTTGAGGGCACCGAAAACATCGGAAGAGGAGAGTACATGGAAAAGATCGAATCCATAGGCGGTACTCTTAATGCATTTACCTCCAATGACCTTACTTACTATTATGAAATAGTGCCCTCCAATTATTTGGAAACAGCCCTTTACATGGAAAGTGAACGTATGCTGCACCCCAAAATTGACCAAATTGGGGTGGATACCCAAAGAGAAGTCATTAAAGAAGAAAAAAGACAACGGGAGGACAACCGGCCATATGGCACTATATTAAGGGAAATCCTTAAAAGAGCCTATGAAAAGCATCCTTACCAATGGCCTGTCATAGGTTCCATGGATCATTTGGATGCCGCCACTTTGGAAGAATTCATTCAATTTCATGCGGATTTCTATGTGCCCAATAATGCAACTTTAGTGATTGCAGGTGACATTGATTATGATCAGGCAGAGGAATGGGTTAATGCATATTTTGGGGAAATACCCTCCGGCCCCGAAGATTTCTTCAGGCCCAATGTCCAAGAACCTAAAAAATCGCAAGAAATCAGAGATATTGTCTATGATGATATACAAATACCTGCGATTATACAAGCCTATAACCTTCCTCCCAAACATCATCCTGACTCCTATGCTTTGGACATGCTTTCCACCTACCTTACCGGGGGCAATTCCTCATTGCTTACCAAAGAACTGGTGGACAACCAGCAAAAAGCCCTGGGGGTTTATGCCTTCCCACTAGAGTTAGAAGATGGAGGGATATTCATTATGCAAGCCTTGCCCAATATGGGGGTGGAACCTGATGAGTTAGAAAGTGAGGTGGATCGATTAATCCAAGAGGTGCAAAGTTCAGGGGTTCCTGACAGGGAATTCGAAAAGCTACAAAATATCATCGAAAATAATATCGTAAGCCAAAACAGTTCTATGGAGGGAATTGCCCAAAACCTGGCAATGGCGAATGTTTTTTATGGGGACCCAGGTTACATCAACAAGGAGTTGGATTATTACCGGCAAGTAAGCAAAGAAGACTTGCAAAGGGTTGCCAATGAATACCTGAGAATGGACGGCAGGGTGGTATTGCATTACCTCCCTAAATCACAAGAAGAAAAGTAAACTGTTTAGACAAATCCCTAGAGCAATGAAAAATTCATTCATACAACTCGCCATATTATTTTTAATCCTACCGGGACTATCTGCACTGGCCCAGGTGGACAGGTCAAGCTATCCCGAACCTGGGCCGGCCCCTGAAATCCAGATGGGAGAAGCCCACACCTTCACATTGGAAAATGGACTAAAAGTGTTTGTGGTAGAAAACAAGAAATTGCCAAGGGTGGCATTTTCTTTGATCCTGGAAAGAGACCCCATCCTAGAGGGAGATAAAGTAGGTATGCTTGATTTTGTGGGAGACATGATGATGGGAGGCACAAGTAACCGCAGCAAAGACGAACTGGACGATGCCATAGATTTTATTGGAGCCTCCTTGAGTGCCTCTTCCAACTCCCTATTTGCTTCTTCCCTGAAAAAACATCAGGACAGCATCCTTGAATTGATGGCAGATGTGTTATTTAATCCCGTTTTCCCGGAACAGGAATTGGAAAAACTCCGAAAGCAAGCCCTCACTGCTTTGGCACAGAGCAAGGATAACCCTAATAGCATCTCTTCAAGGCTGACTTCCGCATTGAATTACGGTAAGGACCATCCATACGGTGAAACCCGGACGGAGCAAACCCTTAACAATATTCAGGTTAATGACATACGCTCCTATTACGAAACCTACTTTAAACCGAATATATCTTATTTGGCCATTGTGGGGGATATCACACCGGAGGAGGCAGAATCCTTGGTTAAAAAGAATTTCAGCGAGTGGCAGCAAGGTGAGGTACCGAGTCATCATTACGAAACCCCTTCCCCACCTGACACCAACACGGTAGCTTTGGTGGACAGGCCCGCTTCAGTTCAGTCTGTAGTCAGGATCACCTACCCTGTGACCATGCGGCTGGATCATCCAGACTACCTGGTTACGCGTGTGCTGAACACCGTTTTGGGAGGGGGAACTTCCTCCAGGTTATTCCAAAACCTCAGGGAAGACAAAGGTTACACCTATGGGGCAAATTCTAGCTTCGGCTCAGATAAACTTGTAGCTAGTTTCACCGCATACGCCGACGTCAAACAGACTGCCACAGACAGTGCAATCACTGAAATGATATATGAAATCCGAAACCTGGCTGAAAACGGGATCAGTGAAAAAGAACTGGAGATTGCAAAAGCCACGATAGGTGGTTCATTTGGCCGATCATTGGAACAACCCTCCACCATAGCAAGCTTTGCCATAAATACCGAAAGGTATGGCCTACCGGAAGACTTCTACGCCTCCTATTTACAAAGGCTTAATGCCATTACGGTTGAAGATGTGGACGAGGCTGCATACAAATACCTCAAACCTGAGAATCTACACATCACGGTAGTGGGTAATGCAAGTGAAATACAGGACAAGCTCACAGCTTTTGGGGAGATAAAGAAGTTCACAAATATGGCCGACCCTCAAAGAGAATTGGAACTAGGGGATGCGGATATTTCGGCAGAGCAGGTCATTGACAATTATCTTCAGGCCATAGGAGGTCGTGAGGCAGCAGCCGCCATAGAGCGTGCAAAAATGGAGATGTCCGCAGAAATCCAGGGAACGAAATTAAACATGGTCGTGCTCTACGATGCACCCCAGCAGCGTATGGCACAAAGGATGCTCATGATGGGTAATGAGGCCAGTAAAACTTTAATCAAAGACGGAAAAGCCACTGTAAGTGCCATGGGGCAATCCCAAACCTTGTCCGATGAACAGTTTGAGGACATGAAAATGTCCATGTGGATTATCCCTGAATTGCACTATGAGTTAATGGGGTATACTTTAGAGCTGGATGGGTTAAGGGAAATTGACGGGCAAGAAGCTTATAAAATTGACGTTAACAATCCTACAGGGGGCAAAATCACCCACTATTATAGTGTAGACACGGGTATGAAGTTAAAAACTGAGAGTCAGATTGAGGGCGAAACCAGTTACCTCAAATACGAGACTTTCGAAGGTGTCAAACTTCCCGTGGAGATCTCTTTGCATTCGCCGATGATACCCTTTCCCATCGATTCAAAATTGGAGGATATAGAAATCAACCCTACCTTTACAGAAGAAGATTTTAATTGATTACAATATTATGGAAATGAAATTTAATCACGTGATATCCGGTGCTGCCCTTTTCTTGGGGGTCTTCCTTATGCAGGTTTCGCCCTCAAAAGGCTCCATGATGCAGACCACCGATAAAAGCCCTAAGGAAATTATAGAAAGGTACATAGAGGTAATTGGTGGCAAAGAAAAAGTAGAGGGTATTAAAAATGTAACCCAGGTGATGGAGGCAAGTCTGCAGGGGATGGAAATGGAAATCAGTTCTACCAGTGATCCTGAAAACAAAAGGCTCATGCAGCAGACAGCATTAAATGGCAATGTGATGTCCAAAACTGTGGTAAAAGACGGAAAAGGATATATAAATGCAATGGGTCAAACCCAAGACCTTCAGGAAGAACAGTTAGATGCGGTAACAATGCAAATGTATCCCTTCCCGGAATTACATTATGAAGAGATGGGGTTTGTGCTGACAAGTGGGGGGATCTCAGAAATTAACGGGGAAGAAGCTTATTCCATAAAAATATCGACTCCTCAAGGGCTTGAGACAGAGGAATATTATAGCGTGAATAGTGGACTGAAGCTGCGTGTGGCATCCGAAACCACCGGAGAAATTACCTACAACGATTATCAAGAAACAGAAGGTATTTTATTCCCTATGCGCATGACCATTTCCAATCAAATGCTTCCTGCTGCTATAGAGGCGAAAATTGTCACACTGAGGTTTAATGATAACCTGGATCCCTCACTATTTGAATAGGAATTGGACGATTGGAATAGGGGACTCAGGTTCCCTATTTCAGCCGTTCCGTATTAATAGTTCCTGAAATTTCTAATTTTTATCTCACCCTGAATATGCGGTAAGAAGTATATTCTTTTCCAAACATGTCCTTGGTCCTTACTGTAAGCTGATGGGTTCCTTTTGATAAATTTTGGGGCAGATACCCTGCCCATATATGGCTGCTTGGCCTGGGATCATCCATTTTCCATCCCAGTGCTTGATCCGCCCTTCTTCCATCTTCTAATTCAAGTTCTAAGAAGTCCCCTAATCCATGCATCCATTGGTTAAATGGGTCAGGTTGAGGGTCTAACTTCAGTGAAATCCATTCTCCTGAGTCATCCACCTTCATTTCCACTATAGATTTCTCTGATCCTGAAAACACATTGACTAAAACCTCAGTTTCTGGCAATACTTTGGCGGAAATATCTTCGGGAAGGAATATGTTCATTTGGTAGGATTCAGGTCTTCTAGCCGCCTTAAATTCTATTTCGTAGGAAGACCCGTTCACCTTTAAAATGCTGTAGCCGTTTGGAGCCCCATCATTCATGGTGGCATGAGGAATCCCTGTTTCATCCTTTAATCCACACCACCAGCTCCCACTTACTGTGCTATTGATAAAATGATGATGGGGAGTTAGCCCATGCCAACCATATTCCTCGCCTAGAAACAGATGTTGCATAGTGTGGGTGTGACCTGAAATAGAAAGTGTGTTAGGCCTGGATCCAAGGAGTTCAAATAAACGTTCCTTCCCACTTGTGCGAGGTAATGGAATATGCTGAACGAGAACCACTAGCTTATCTTGAGGAACGTACCTCAGGTACTCCTCCAAAAAGGTTAGCTGATTACTGTTGTATTCAGATCTGTATTTTCCATTTTCATCGAAGTGAACATCTCTCATCACAATGAATGAGGCCTCCCCATATTCCAATGCGTAAGAGCTAGGGCCGAAAAACCTTTTGAATGTCCCGTCCCTATCTTTATCCGAAGATACATCCCGGTTATGATCGTGATTCCCAAATGTATAATACCATGGTATTCCAATCTGAGCAAGGCTTTCACTCACCTCTTCAAATAAAGCCGGGTCATCGGCCACTATATCCCCAAGCACTATCCCAAACTCTGCAGAAGTACCCATGCATTCCTCCACCACATCATGGGAAATATAGTTGACCTCCTTTAAGCCCCTTGCTTGAGGATCCCCAAACAACAACACCTCAAACACGTCTTCCTCCAGTTGAGCCCAAACGCCAAAGTCCAGCGATGCCGGTAATTCACCTGTGGGGGCTATTCCAGGCACATCTGTTTCCGGGCTTCCTTGTGGAAAGTGTAAATAAAAATGCTGAGAAATAGCCCTCTCATCAAGTGGCAAAGCATATCCGGATGGTTTAATGACGAATATCACCATCCCTTCCTGAACGGGCAATTCATAGAAACCCTCGTGGTTGGTCAGCACTACCTCCACACCATTGGAAACAGCAACATTGGGCAGACCAGGTTCGCTAATTTCCCTTTTACCATTTTTATTCAAGTCATGATAAACCACTCCTTTCACAAGGTTTTGCCCAGAAACCTGTTCAAACAAGCAAAAGCAAACCAAAACTGCATTGACGAATTTGAAAAACATTTTGGATGAAACTATCTGTATAAATTTAAAGTCTACCTAATAATACTTAAATAAGTAAAATAAGCCCACCTTGATAATCGGAGAATTAATAAAATCACTTAGCAATTTACTCTTCCTCCAAGAGAATAATAAAAGAAAAGGCCAATTCAATTATCAGAAAAGGCCTTTTCTATTGCTGTATTACCAATTAGGATGTGTTTTCATAAAATGATCCAAGGAAAATTTTCCACTGCCATAGACCAAAAAGATGATCAGGAGTACAAACACTGCCAAAGACATTTCAAACTCCAAGTTGTTGGAAACAGAAAGAAATCCTTGACTGATGTTCACAAAAAACACCGCCCCAAAAAGGATGGGAAGCTGAACGATAATTGCCAACCGGGTAAGCAGTCCCAAAGCAATCAAAATACCTCCTACCAAATGTGCAAAGGCAACATAATGTGCCAAGGCCATGTGGAAGAATCCTATATCCATTCCACTGATCAATCCCATAAGGGCCTCCGTGTCAGAGATGAATAATATACCCTTATAGAGTATAAACAGTCCTAAGGCCACGCGGATAAAATCTATCCATCTAGGATGATGCGTGTCCGCCCAATGTTCGATGTTGTGAATGAGTGCCATGATAATTGCATTTTGGGTTTTCCCTTAATTTACAAAATTTCTTTCAATGAGGAAATTATATCGGGATTTTTTCTACCCAACTCATTCTAATTCATCCATTTATCCCTAAGATCGGAAGACTTTTCGACGGATAGTTCAAAGTCATGAAAATAGGATTCAGCAGGCAAACCCAGTTGTATTATCATAGATTTGGCAAGCCGGATTACTTGTAGTTTCAACCCAAAGTCTGTTTGTGAGTAGCTCACTATTTTATCCCCTATCATAAGCTTGTAATAGGCCTCGGATGCGGGGTGGATTTTCTTTACTTCCCCTTTTGGACCGGCAAGAATGCCAAAATCGCCTGAAAGAAAATCCTCTTTGGGGTTTTGAATGCAGTTTATGCCAAGTAATCTTAGACATTTTTCTACTAAAGGATATAAATCCTTCCGCCCAAAAATATAATCCTCAAAATAGGAATCCCAACTTAACAAAGTTTGATCCTGATTACTTATGATTTCACGGATCTCTCCCATAATGTATCCCTGATGTGTCTTTCCGTAGGTATCCCAAAGCAAGCGCATCAGTACGGCAAGTGAACTTCCAGCATGCATTAAGGCCACGTCCAAACAGAAGGACAAGAGTGCTCCCCTGTTATAGATACTGACTTTTTTGTCAGGGATCCCGGGCTGATATCCATCCAGCCATAGGTCAAAACTCGAGTCTACCACAGATTGGTGTTTCCATCCCAAGCTGTTGAACTCCCTATCCATTAATTTTCGGAATTTCTTCAGGTAATTTTCTAAAGAGTAATACCCGGATTTTAGCAAATAAAGATCGCCCATATAGGTGGTAATTCCTTCAAGCAGCCAACCAGCGTCAAGATAAGTCTCTTTGGAGAAATCATAAGGCTGAAGTTCTTTGGGCCTTATCCGGCACACATTCCAAAAGTGGTAAAGTTCATGGCTACTGACACCCACCAGCGCATCTATATAGTCCTGTTGGTTCAATTTTTCTGCGGGACCAAGTGTGATCACCGTAGAATATTTATGTTCCACTCCGTGATAATAAGGGTAAGGCAACAGTTGAATGAGAAAATGGTATTCTTTGGCAGGGAATTCACCAAAATCCTTGGTCTGTCTCTCGGTAAAGGCTCTAAAAGTTGGGATCAAGGAACTTACATCCAAGTTGGAATCCCCCTGACACCATAAATGAAAGGCACTGCCCGAGGATTGATAAGAAAAATGCTTGAGGTTCGCAGAGGCTATGAGCGGACTATCCACTAAGTGCTGATAATTATCAGCCAGGTACTGAAACCGGGAACCACTGGACGGCAATGCGGTGGCCACATTATAGGTTTGTGGAAGATTTAATGTAATTTTAACGGGACTTTCCTCCTTGCCCGAAACAGAAAAAAATAAATTGATAAAATTGATATATAACTGCTCAGGGTCCAGCCAGGATCCTCCCGCATCCATCTGTCCGGCAAAATATTGATAAGTAATGGTATAAGTGCCTTTTTCCGATGCTTTGAATCCCCATAAGTCTTTGGTGAACTTGTTATGTCTTATGGCTTGCCCGTCAAAACAAACTTTGAAATCCCTTACAAATTGGGCATAATTGGCCATATAATATTTCCCGGGTCTCCAGGCAGCCAACTGAAGCCTACAATCCTCCCCCTTCTCAAAGTTAGCCATTAATTGCACATGGATGTATTGGGCAGTGGGTACGGGGGTGCTAATCACACAATCAATCATTGGGAAAAGGTAGCTTGATGAGCAAACAAAAGTAATGAGTGGTTTGTAAATAAAAAAAAGCTATCTATCTTTGCACTCCTTTTACAGATGACGAAATATATCAAGAAATTATAAAGCACCAAAGCAATGAAAAGAACGTTCCAACCTTCCCGCAGGAAAAGAAGAAACAAGCACGGTTTCAGAAAAAGAATGTCTACCGCAAATGGAAGAAGGGTGATAAGGTCTAGAAGGGCCAAAGGAAGGCACAAATTATCGGTTTCTTCTGAGAAGACGGTTAAGAAATAATTCCAAGCAGGGCTAACCCTGATAAATAAGATAATCATGGATGTGAAGTTTCCAAAAAGGGAAAGACTGCACTCCAGAAAGTTGATCAAGGAACTTTTTGATAAAGGTTCCTCTTTTTTTATATATCCATTTAAGGTCATTTGCTTACCTTATCCCGCCATTGAAACTAACCAGGTACTAATTTCTGTTTCTAAGAAGAAGATCAAAAAGGCTGTGCACCGGAACTTGATGAAGCGCAGGATCAAAGAAGCTTACCGCCTCAATAAATGGCTTTTAAAGCCAAGCGAACGTCCTAAGCAACTCATTGCCCTGGTTTACGTATCTTCAGATTTGATGGCTTACGATGAAGTTCAAAGGAAGATAAGCAAATGCCTGAAAAAAATTATCCAAACAAAGTGACGATCAACTCATGCGAAAATTCTTAAAAAATCATAAAAATAGATGGGCGCTAGGGCTAATAACCCTCATTTTTTCAATCGGTTTTCTATTTGCCTTCTCGGTGAAAAACGACAAACTGTTCTCCATTGCCAAAAATCTGGACATTTTTGCTTCGCTAATTAGGGAACTGGATTCCTATTATGTGGATGAGATAAACCCTGACCATTTGGTGTCAGTAGGAATTGGGGCCATGTTGGAGGAACTTGACCCCTATACCGAGTTCATACCGGAGGAGGATTCCGACGACTTCAGGATGATGACTACTGGTGAATATGGTGGAGTAGGAGCCATGATTGGCAACAGAACAGGCAGTAACATGATTTTGATGCCTTATAAAGGTTTCCCGGCGCAAACCGGTGGATTGCGAATAGGGGATGAAATTTTGAAGGTAGACTCTGTGGATGTGGTGGACAAGCACACTGCAGATATCTCTAAACTACTCAAGGGCCCAGCCAATACAAAAGTAAATGTAAAGGTGAAACGTGGGGAGGACACCTTGAGTGTGGAACTTACACGCAAAAAAATTGTGATCAGCAATGTTCCCTATTACGGCATGATCAATGAAGAAATCGGTTATATCAAGCTGGGCGACTTTACCACCAATGCAGCAATGGATGTGAGAAAGGCTGTGGTAGATTTAAAGGCACAGGGTGCCCAAAAACTGGTACTGGATGTAAGAGACAATCCCGGCGGGATACTGAAGGAGGCCATAGAAGTGGTCAACCTTTTCATACCTAAAGGCAAAGAGGTAGTAAGTACCAAGGGTAAACTGGAAAGTGTAAACACTGTCTATAAAACCGAAAAGTCCCCATTGGACAAAAACATTCCCCTGGCTGTCTTGATCAACGAAAGGAGTGCTTCTGCATCGGAGATTGTTGCCGGTGCCCTGCAAGATTATGATCGGGCTGTACTGATCGGAAGAAAAACCTTTGGCAAAGGCCTGGTACAAAGTACCATCCCGCTCTCCTACAACAGCCAAGTAAAAGTCACTACTGCAAAGTATTATATCCCCAGTGGCAGATGTATCCAAGCGATAGATTACAGCCAAAAAGACGAAGAAGGAAAGGGAAGGTATGTACCCGATTCTTTAAGGAATGAATTCAAGACTAAAAGTGGCAGGACAGTACTTGATGGAGGAGGAATAGAACCGGACCAGGAAATAGAGGCTAAAGCATTTGCCCCTATAACTTATAGTTTAGTGGCCAGGAGCTTGGTGTTTGAGTTTGCCAACGAGTTTTCCAGAAAAAACGAATCCATTGATGACCCTCGATTTTTCGAGGTTTCAGAGGAGCTTTATAAGGATTTCACTACTTGGCTT
>PXCO01000162.1 GCA_003565295.1 Cyclobacteriaceae bacterium | reverse complement strand
GATGTAAAAATATAATAAACCAAAAGTAACAAAGGGTGCTGTAGCAATTCCAGTTTCAAGGTTTTGGTGGCTAGGTACAGGTGGTGCTCTATTGTCCTTTTGGAAAGGTTCATCTTCGTAGCGATTTCCACTGCACTTTTCCCTTCCAGCCTATTTTGCTTGAACACCTCTCTTTGTACCTGGGGCAACTTTTCTATCAAGGCAAAAGCAGTTTCTTCAAACTCCCTGGCAGCCAATTCATCATGGGCATTTCTCACCCCTGCCCATAATTCTTCCGGGACTTCGCCCAAGCCGCAACCCGTCCTTTTGTCTCTCAGGTAATTATACATATAAAACTTAACGGATTGAAAGAGGTAGGACTTGAAACTTTTTTCAGGATCCAGTTCCTTTCGCCGCTCCCAAATTCTCACGAAAACTTCCTGAACCGCCTCCTCTGCAATGTCCCGCCTTTTGAAAAAGGTCAATGCAAACCCCATCACCCTTTCAGCATACCGGTAATACAGTTGGTCGAATGCCTTAGCATCACCCTTGGTTAGCTTTTTTAAGAGCTTTTTATCCGTATGTTGCTTTAACTTCAGCATATCCATTAGGAAAGCCACTACTCAGCAACAATTTGGTGATTTTGGGTAAAGAAAAGATTTATTTTGCTGGGTTTATGGCTAATTGTTTTTAAAGTTAGGCAAATATTGGAAATTCCAAAACCCCCTCTGATGTAAAAGGGTAATAAATCCTTTAAACATGCGAAGGGATTTAAGGAATCATCAAATCCCTGGCTCAAAGGGCCTGAACAACAACCGTAGATGCCAGCTCACGGCAGACTGTTCGTCTCGAACGCCCAACCCCTTCAGGCTTCGGTATCGAAGAAGTATATGACTTGGATGATGCACATCCTAAAGACAAATCAGGTGAAGGTATTGCATAACAATCTAGTTTTACGATATACTTTTCGGCCTGAATTCATCCATTATCCAACCCAGGCCTAAAAGGCCTGAACAACAATAACCGTGGGTGCCAACCCACTGCAGGAAGACCGGCTTGATGAAAAGGGTAAACGGTACACTCCCCGGGAATGGTTTATTGCCCCCTATCAGGTGATCTAAGAGGCGATTGCGCTAATTATCAGCGGTGAAGTCGTAAAGTATCGATATGATGCGGAGGAGGAGAGAATTGTTTTGAGGTAGGTTTTGCTATTTTCAGGGTTTATAAAATTTGCGATCAGAATCCTCAAAAACCGAAGTAATCTCATCTATATCTGAATGAAACAATGGGTCTTTGGAGGCTTTTTTAAGCAGTTTAATCTTCTCCTCCCTGTCATTATTATAAATATCTAATAATAACATGTAAGGGTTATTGTAAATGGTATAAATATATTTGAAAATAGGCTTAAAGTAATCTATCCACCAAATGGAAGCTGAGGACATCGCCAATACCATTTTCTATGCCTTAATACTTGGCCGACAAGGAAAGCGACCGATATGTTTTTGATGCCAAGGGCCATACGAATCCCGAAAAACTTACCATGCAATGAGCGAAACAAAAATGAGAGAAGCAATAGAGACCATCAACCCTACAACAGGTAGGAGTCTTGAACGGTACGAACATATGACCGACGAAGAGGTAAAGGAAGCTATTTCAAAATGCCATCAAGCCTTCAAGACCTGGAGGGAAGTCTCTCCGGAGAGTCGGGCTGAAGTGATCAAAAACATTGGAAAAAACCTGGTCAATGCCAAGGAGGAGTTGGCGAAAATGATGACCGATGAGATGGGGAAGACATTAGTGCAAAGCAGGCAAGAGGTAGATTTATGCGCTGCCATATGTCAATATACCGCTGAAATCGGACCGAAGGAGTTGAAAACCGAGGAGCGGGATATGTTCAATGGAGAAAAAGGCCGCGTTTCATATGCTCCTATCGGTGTGGTTTATGGTATACAGCCATGGAATTATCCGAGCTATCAAGTGGTACGGTACTCCATAGCGTGTCTGATGGCAGGTAATGCAGTTTTATTAAAGCACGGCTCAAACGTTACCGGCTCGGGTAAACTGCTGGAGCGCATTTACCGGGAGGCCGATATACCGGATGGCTTGTTTACTTCCTTGGTAATTAGCCACGATCAGTCTGATGAGGTGATAAAAAACAAACTGGTACGAGGAGTAACCTTTACAGGAGGGCCGGATTTAGGAAGGTATATAGGACAGATGGCTAGCGCTGAGTTGAAAAAAACAGTGTTGGAATTAGGTAGCAATGATGCTTATATGGTTTTTGCAGATGCCGATATTAACGAAGCTGTAAAAGCCTGCGTGAAAGGACGTATTTACAACAATGGCGAAACATGCATTGCGGCGAAGCGCTTCATTGTAACCGAGCATGTGTACGACGAGTTTAGAGAGAAATTCGTGAAAGCGATGGGGGAGGTGAAAATGGGTGACCCCAATGACGAAAAGACCCAATTGGGTCCCCTGGCACGCAAAGAGCTCCGCAAAAATTTGCATGAGCAAGTGACAAATAGCGTTAAGAATGGCGCCAGGATAGCTTGCGGAGGGGAAATTCCAGATGTAGAAGGGTTTTTCTATCCTGCCACCGTTTTGGAAAATGTGCATCCCGGACAGCCTGCTTACGACGATGAACTTTTTGGCCCTGTCGCTTCATTGATCAAAGCAAAGGACAATGAAGATGCCATGCGCATCGCCAACGACAGCAGGTACGGATTGGGTGGAGGGATTTTCTCTAAAGATGAAGACGCCGCCATCGAAATGGCGGAGAAGCATTTTGATACGGGAATGGTGTTTATTAATACCTTCGGCCTGGCCGATCCTGCCATGCCATTCGGTGGTGTAAAAGATTCGGGCTATGGCCGGGAACACGGAGGGTTTGGATTGAAAGAATTCGTGAACATTAAAAGTGTTATGAAAAGGTAGAAGGGATTTATAGCCGCTTAAGCGATACAGTAGTGTTATTTCTCCATTATACCCAACGCCCGTAGCAAGCAACTGAGATCACATCGAGGCCATAGCGATGCGAAAGAAGCGCTATTGTGTTGGATGGGGGCCAAAATAGCAAACGAATCATGGAGTCCCTGGGCTATATCCGTTTTTTTGAGGTAAAGCTTTCAGGTAATTTGATCACTTATTGATTATCTTTTTGAATGTCGTATGTTTTTTCGAACGTCAAAACTGCTTTTTTCGTGAAAAAACAAATTTTTCAATTTTAGGGCCAGTACTAAACCCTATAATGCGGAAATAAGAAACGTAGGGTATGGGTGAAAAGTAAAAGCCAGCTTTGGATATTGGGTTACCCTGCTAATTGGGGTAAAATTAAACAAGTCCACCAAAACCGGAAAACTTACTCATTGGAATTGAGTGAGTAACTTTTCCTGTAAAGAAAAGGATTGGACTTCCTGATTTTAAACCGTCTACTTCATCTTGTTTTACCACCCCCTTTTATCCCCCTCCTAAAACAGGAGGGGGAAAATAACCAAGTGTAATTAATTCCTCCGAAAGAATTGTATGCTTGCTAACATACCCTTGTCATTCTGCCCAGGTAATTTGCGGTCTCAACAAACAAAGAAAACATGGATTTCCTAACAACACTAAAGAAAGAACTTCAAAAAGAGGCACCCATCACCGGGAAATTTCGCTCCATTATCCCTGAGGACAAAT
>PXCO01000270.1 GCA_003565295.1 Cyclobacteriaceae bacterium | reverse complement strand
TAAACATGGCCTCTTCAATCTGGTCTAGCTCCTCCTGAATTTCGGGATGTTGTTTCGCCATGGAAACAACTTCCTCCCGCTCTCTTTCAGTGAGCTCTCCAAGAACAAAAAGTTCAAGTTTACCGGACGATATGTAGGCTTGAATATCCACTAAATTTTATCTGCTTTTCTTTTTAAGACATTAATGGCCGCTCGAATCCTGGATTTCACTGTTCCTAGTGGAATGTCGAATTCTTCCGAAACCTCGGTATGGGTATAGCCTTTGAAGTAGATACAGTCTACAATAAATTTTTGTTCCTCATTCAGGTGCTCCACCAATTCCTTTACGCCTATGCCATCCACCATTTCTGAGGTGCCCGATTGACTTTCCAAGCCATATACGTAATCGTCTATGGTATTAGTTTTCCGGTATTCGGAAAATTCTTTGGACCTGGTCTTGTCTATTGCTGCATTCCTACACACATTGGCCATCCAGGTATATAGCCTGCCTTTAGTCTCGTCATAGGAATCAATTCTACGGGTAAT
This sequence comes from Cyclobacteriaceae bacterium, assembly GCA_003565295.1. Lineage (GTDB taxonomy): Bacteria > Bacteroidota > Bacteroidia > Cytophagales > Cyclobacteriaceae > Pleomorphovibrio. The sequence goes on along the minus strand of PXCO01000270.1, from coordinate 15,079 downwards.
TTTAATGAAAGCATCATGAAAAACCTCCTCTGCGATATCCTTATCGGGAATGATCCTACAGATCACGGCGAACAATGCCCCGGAGTAATGGTCGTAAACATACTCCACCGTCTGCTTGTTTCTGGCCTTTAGCCCCGATATTATCGATTTTTCTTCCAAAGGATTGGTTAGGGAACAAAAAAAGCACATACAAAAAAAATTGTATGTGCTGGAAATTTATAGATACTTTTTGAAAATTACAAATGAATCACCTCATCATATGCTGCCGCTGCGGCTTCCATTACGGCCTCCGACATGGTGGGGTGTGGGTGAACGGTCTTGATCATTTCATGACCTGTGGTTTCTAACTTCCTAACTGCCACTATTTCAGCAATCATTTCTGTGACATTATACCCGATCATGTGGCCGCCTAATAGTTCTCCGTATTTTGCATCGAAAATAAGCTTCACAAAACCATCTTTGGCACCAGCAGCGGATGCTTTTCCTGAAGCAGAGAAGGGAAACTTACCCACCTTAACCTCATATCCTGCCTCCTTGGCCTTTGCCTCGGTGTAGCCCACTGAAGAAATCTCTGGGATGCAATAGGTACAGGCAGGAATGTTATTGTAATCCAATGGCTCGGGATTATGTCCGGCAATTTTTTCCACACATATGATGCCTTCCGCAGAAGCCACATGCGCCAAAGCAGGCCCTGTGGTCACATCTCCAATGGCATAGTAACCGGGCATATTGGTGTTGTAAAATTCATCGACCTTAATTTTGCCCTTATCTACAAGGATTCCTACATCCTCCAGCCCACAGTTCTCTACATTCGCCACCACACCCACGGCGGAAAGCACGATATCGCAATCGATTTTATCTTCTTTTCCATCCTTGGATTTCACAGTTACCTTGCAGCCCTTCCCTTTGGTTTCCACATTGGTCACCTCTGTGCTGGTCATGATTTTCAGGCCTTTTTTCTTATATATCTTTTCAAGGGCTTTAGAAACCTCCTCGTCCTCATTGGGCACTATTCTATCCAGAAATTCTACGACGGTGACGTCCACCCCAATGGAGCTGTACACATAGGCAAATTCTACTCCTATGGCACCGGAACCTACCACCACCATTTTTGCTGGTTTTTTCTCCAGGGTCATGGCCTTGCGGTAGCCCACAATTTTTTCGTTATCTATCTTCAGGTTAGGTAATTCCTTTGCTCTACCTCCCGTGGCAATAATGATATGATCGGCGCTATAGGTGTTCTTTTTTCCCTCTTTGTCTTCCACCTCCACTTTTTTGCCCGGTTTCACTTTTCCCCAGCCAAGAAGTTGCTCAATTTTGTTCTTCTTCATAAGGAATTGGATTCCCTTACTCATGCCATCGGCCACTTTACGGCTTCTACCGATCATCGAGGAGAAGTCCACCTCTGATTTGCCCACTTTAATGCCATAATCTTCGGCATGGGAAATGTATTCGAACACCTGAGCACTCTTGATAAGGGCTTTAGTGGGAATACAGCCCCAGTTAAGACAAATACCGCCGAGCTCCTCGGCTTCTACTATGGCAGTTTTTAACCCCAGTTGAGAGGCCCTGATAGCGGCCACATAGCCCCCGGGACCGCTACCTACCACGATCACATCAAATTTGGTTGAAGACATATTTTAAAAGATTTGTTTTTCCTATTTGCCATGCAAATTTAAAAGAATAATGTTCAGAAAAAAATTTGGTTTTCAATATCAAACTGCCTAGAATTCGTATGATTATGCATAGGCAAGACTTGTTCCCAAAATTTACTCGCCCCTTAAGAATCGGTAAACGCCAAGGTTTTTAGGATTTAATAACTATTTTTGAATTTAAATCAACCAAAAATTTTGATATGGGATTACTTCAAGGAAAAACAGCCCTTGTTACGGGGGCATCCAAAGGTATAGGTAGGGCCATTGCGCTAAGATTTGCAGAAGAAGGGGCCAACGTGGCCTTTACATTTTTATCCAGTGTGGAAAAAGGCCAAGCCCTGGAAGGGGAACTTGAAGCCTTTGGGGTTAAAGCTAAAGGCTTTAGGTCGGATGCATCCGATTTTAATGCAGCAGAAACCCTCATCGCTGAGATTGTCAAAGAATTTGGAGGATTGGACATTCTGGTGAACAATGCTGGAATCACCCGGGATAACCTTCTGATGAGGATGAGCGAGGAAAATTGGGACGAAGTGATCAATGTAAACCTGAAATCCTGCTTTAACACCGTGAAAGCGGTCACCAGAACCATGATGAAGGCAAAAGCAGGTTCAATCATCAACATCACCTCGGTGGTAGGGGTAAAAGGGAATGCCGGTCAGGCAAACTATGCTGCCTCCAAAGCAGGGATCATTGGATTCACCAAGTCGGTAGCTTTGGAATTGGGCTCCAGGAATATCCGTTGCAATGCCGTGGCTCCCGGCTTCATTGAAACTGAAATGACTGCTGTATTGGATGAGAAAACTGTGCAGGGTTGGAGGGACGGTATCCCCATGAAAAGGGGAGGAAAACCGGAAGAAGTGGCTGATGCCTGCGTATTCCTTGGCTCAGATATGAGTGCCTATATTTCTGGGCAAGTGCTACAGGTCAATGGTGCCATGGCCACATAAAACTTTGCTATAAAAAAAGCCGGGACGCAACATCCTCAAGCGGTATCCCCTACCGCCTGGTGTTGCTTCCCCTGTTTTTCGGGTTTTTATTTAACCGAGATTAGTTTTTGTTTATTCACTACGGGATTGGCATACATGGCCAGAAAATTCCTCACCGCTACCGGGTCTTTCATATCCACGCCTTTTTCAAGCCTATGTATAAATTCCCCTTTCTCCTCCCGGGTATATTCACTGGAATATTCTTCCTTTCCAGCCATCAAGTCCATGGCCACATAATTGGAAGGCCAGAGTTTATAATTTGACAAAATCACCCGGTCTATTACCTCAGCAAGCAACTGTAAATGCTTTTTCAAACCTCCATCCTGTGTGAAAATCGTATCTATTTCCTCTTCAAGTGGCTTGCCCAATGCCAAATGAATACGCTTCTTTTGGCCCATAATCCCGCTTAGCAGGGTCTTGAAGTCTTCATTCTTATCCTTCACATAAATCTCTGCCCGTGACTTGGCCATAAGTTCCGGCATTTTCAACATATCCGTGGGGTCGGTCTCATAAGAAATGGAAGCAGGAACGATTTTAAGCTTTTTAAAAAAACTCCGGTAATCCCCATCTTCACAAGCGAGGGACACCATCTTCAATACCCCCCTTTGCGTCACGTCGTTCCCATCCTTTGTCCTTCCTTCCCTTTGGGCAATCCAAACGGAGCGGTTTTCATTGAGGATGGACTTTTTAATGAAAGCAGAATTAAGCATGGAACTTTCCAGCATTGCTCGGGAGGTCAGGTTTCTATAAACGGTAAAGTTCCTGGTAAGCCTTGACAGGGTTCTTAAAAAAGGCTTTTTAACCAAATTGTCCCCAATGGCAGAAGTGGTCATCAAGCAACCGTGCTCAAAAAGCATGGTATTCAAGAGAGAGGTGTCCAAAATGATATCCCGGTGATTGGAGATAAATAAATAGGCTGTATTTTCCTTTAAGTGCTCAAAACCCGAGGTGGTGATGCCGTGGGAACTCTTTTCTAAGACCTTTTGTACCGCATGATAAATGAAGTTGACCTGAAAATCCCTGATGGAGTGGGTCCTTAATAGTTGTTCCTTCCACACCTCCTCAGGGGTGTCCGGAAATGTAAAGCCCATGATGGCTTTCATCATGGGGTGATCCACAATTTCTCTTAATGCATCATTGACCTCACTGTCATAAAAGGGTCTTATCGAGTCAAAGTTTGGCATAATAAATTACTTACGAAGGTGCAAATTACAAAAAATGATTTAGGTAATAGGCATGATGGCTTGATTCATATACAAGAAAGCCCCATTTCTGGGGCTTTCTTGAGTGTTCTTATAGAGATAAACCTCTTGTATTTAGCGGGGTTAGTTTATAGTTTCTTTAGCTTTAAGTCCTTCCATGAAATCTTAAGTCCTCCACCACTGTGGATCTGTAGGGCAATCTGCCCTTCGCCTTCTCCTATTTTCTCATCACTGTAATCCACCATTTCCACACCATTCAGCCATGTGGTGACCCGGTCTCCCTTCACCCTTACTTTGATGTCGTTCCATTCTCCAAACTTTAGGTGTTTGTCTTTCTCTGGATCCGGCTTCACTAACCATCCCCTGCCATATGACTCGTAAATCCCTCCAGTATCATCACCCGGTGGCGCCACCTCTACCTGCCAGCCAGACACCTTGGTGCCTTCGAAGGTAGACCTGAAAAATATGCCGCTGTTTCCATCACGGTCTTGTTTGAACTTGGCTGTAAGTTCAAAGTCCTTGTAATTTTCCTCCGTACCCAAATAACCATATTCCGCATCTGGCCCACTTTCAGACACCAATATACCATCTTCCACATACCATTTTTCTGTTCCATACACAATCCAACCCGACAAATCCTTGCCATTAAAGAGTTCTATTTCGTCTGAGAAAGTAAAACCGCACACGGCCGCAATTGTCAAGACCGATACGGCCATTGTTTTTATCATTTTCATAATTCCCTTATTTTAATATTTTTAAACCAAATTTGACTTCCATGATCCTGCAATCCGATTAAGCCGGATCTAGATTCCCCGTAGTCCGGGTAATCTTTCCACTTTCCTGCTCCTTTTCGCTCATGCCAATCTTCTGACCAAGGCACAAAACTTACCGTTTTTTTACCATTTAACCAATAGGAGACTTCCTCTTCCGTAAACCTTATCCTGGAAGTATTCCACTCACCCGCAGGCCTTACCGCTCCTTCGTAATCGGGGTTGTACATCCCATAATCCCCACCAATAGACTGCCAGGGTTCAAGGTTTTGTGGAAATCCCAATTGATCAATCATCTGGTATTCCGGGGCGGTATGATAAGCGACTGGATATTGCTCACCTTCTACTATATGGTAGAAAAATCCTGAGTTGCCCCCCTTTTCAATTTTCCAGTCTATCACGATTTCAAAATTATCGTATTCTTCCTTGTCATAGACGATGTCACCACCAACGTCTCCGCCCTTTCCTAGGGATTTGAGCGTACCGTTCTCCACCAACCAATTTTCCGGGAGTGACTCTTGGTTGTATCCTCTCCAACCATCCGTAGAATTACCGTCAAAGAGTAATTTCCAGCCTTCCTCTTTTTCCTGATCCGTTAATCGATTATCCTTGTGGGCATGCTCCTGAACGACTCCCTGGCCGCCCCCGTCCTTAGTGGCTTCCCCGCATGCCATGAATAATAGAAAAAAGGCAACTGAGGGTAAGGTATAGCATTCTATCCAGCTTTTACACATTACTTTGAAGGTTAAATCATACTACTTTCATGTTTTTAGGATCCCATCTAATGAAGCGATCCTCAAAGTAGCTATCATTACAGAGTAGCGCAGGAGCGGCTGCCCTGAACCCAAAAACTGGATCTTCAACTACCGTTCCATTTTCTCTAATGGCCTTAAAAAAGTTACCGAAATGGTCATAATGTGCCCCCTTATAACCTCTCTCAGCACGGTATACGGTTTCGGGAGGTGGGAGCATTTTCTTACGCTGCTCTTCCCCGCCCTGGATCATTTTTGCCTGTTCTTCCAAAAACGGGTCGTTACTTGAAGCCGTTTGGTTGGTTTTCACTACCACCTCTTCCCATTTCACGTCCATGGATCCCTTAGAACCCACAATTTTTAGATAGGTGGAGCCACTGGTGCCATCCACGAAATTACAACGCAAGGAGAGGTTAAATCCAGGGTGTTGTTCGGAGTCCGGATATTGAAACATCCCTAACAAAACATCAGGAACTTCTCTTCCGTCATCCCAGTACCTTAGCCCTCCCATAGCCGATATTTTGTCCGGTCCCAGGGAGTTGGTGATGAAGTGCAAACTGGTGAAAAGGTGAACGAAAAGGTCTCCGGACATGCCTGTCCCGTAGTCAAGGTAGTTTCTCCATCTGAAAAACCGCAGTGGGTCAAAGGGCCTATCCTGGGTATTGGAAACATACCTCTTCCAATCCACGTTGTTGATAGATGCATCTTGGGGGATGGCATATTGCCATGCTCCCTCCGGAGAATGTCTTGCCCAAAAGCCTTCCGCATAGTTTATGTCGCCTATCGCCCCCTGTGCCAACAGCTCCTTGGCTTTTTCGTTCCCCAATGAGGAAATGCCCTGGCTCCCTACGATAAAGATTTTCCCCGATTTCTTCCAGGCGTCAATAAGCGCATGTCCCTCTTTCACAGAATGTACCATAGGCTTCTCGCAATACACATGCTTTCCAGCATTTAGTGCATCTATGCTGATCTGTTGATGCCAATGATCCGGTGTTCCTATAATTACCGCATCCACATCTTTTCTTTTGAGGATCTCCTTATGGTCTTTTGTGACAAAAAGATGTTGTCCCCATTTTTCTTTGGCACTTTCAAGCCTCCCGTCATAGAGGTCACATACCGCGACTACTTCTACATTAGAATGCTTTAGTGCAGTGTTGAGGTCCTCCGTGCCCATGATCCCTGCTCCTATTAAAGCTAATTTGATCACTTTTTGATCAGCAACGTCGGCTGATTGCCGGTAAAGAGAAAAAGGTGTAGGTGTGTTGGTCCCGGCAAATGCAGCCGGCGCTATGGCCGATGCCGCACCTGCCAATCCTATTTGTTTAAGGAAATGGCGTCTTTTATTGCTCATTGTACTTAGGTTTATGTTCAACTCCCTAAGTTAAGCAACTTGCTCAAGTATTGATAAATTTTTTTTGGTAAATCGGCTACTTATTGAATATTTTTTAGGAATGGTAATCGTTCCCTTCCGGGAAAAATAAAAAATTGGGGTGAAGTAGCACCCAATGGTCCTGTACCCACACCCCAATTTCACCAATTAAGAATGAGCTTATGCCCACACCTTTTTGCCTACCTTAATTCTTCCTTTCAGCAGGTAATAAACAAAGCCCAACTGGGGCACTATTAGCAAAGATAATTTGGCAATAATTCCAGAAACACCCACCCCTAGATCAATTTCCAAGGATACCACGACTGCCAAAAGAGACAAAACACTTACCAGGGCATAAACGTTGGCCCAAATCAACCTTGAACGATTTTTCATATCTTTATAAATTAATTAGTAAAAATTATCTTCCTCTGCAAAGCTTTCCCTACATGCTAAAAGCGTAAATTGACCACTAATTTAAACATTACAACATACCTTTCAAAAGGATTTTACCAAATTTTTATTTGGGGAAATATACAAAAAGTCTAAAAATTCGTTTAAAATATCGATTATTGCAGTTGATTGCACAATAAACGTATTACAACCTAAAAAAAAATCAGCTCTGAAATCAGAGCTGACCTAAAATTAATTTATGATATTGACCTTAACCAGAGCACCTTATAAAGGCATGATTAACGTAGATAAATTCCCCGAGAAAAACCTGCATGCCGTCCAGATTCTGATCAGGCTATCTGAAAGAAACCTATTGTTTAAGACCTTGCGTCCACAACACCCCTGAAATACCCCACAGACTCGGAGATCCCTTGAAGTGGGGTTTTCATATCCTTCTCGTATTCCAAACTACATTTCCCACTGTAATTTACTTTTCTGAGCATATCGACAAATGCCGGAATGTCTATCACTCCCCTTCCCAGTTCACAAGTTTTGCCTTCATCTTTTGCCTCTGTCACATTTTTAAGGTGGATATCGTGGATCCTGTCCACGTAAGTTTCCAGGTCCTTCACTGGGTCTCTTCCATCCCTCATGTTATGGCCCATGTCAAAGCACATACCAATTCTTGAGTCGAGGTTTTTGATCAAATCAACCGTAACTTTTGCATTGGGATAGAGTTTGTCTTCCGGTCCATGATTGTGGATAGCATATTTCATATCGTATTCCTTGACCTTACCTTCAAGGTATTTTAAGTCCTCATGCATGGGAATCCCCACAATCAGCTTCACACCTACTCTTTTGGCATATTCAAAGCCTTCATCGATTTCCTTTCTGGTCTTCATATAGATAGGCCCTACAGCATATCCGGTTACATTTGAGGCGGCTAATTGCTCATGAAAGGCCTTTATTTCGGCGTCAGTACTTTCAAATGGTAGGTGGAAATCTTTTATGCAAAGGTAGTTGACATCCAGCTTACTGATCATTTCCAATGATTCCTCCACGTTAAAATGACGGAAGGTATATCCGGCGAACCCTAAATCGAAAGGGTCCTCCTTAATCGCTCTTGCCTTAGCCATAGAGGGGGTACTGGCCAACGCCGGGCCTATCATTATACCCAGCGCACTTTTCTTTACGAATGCTCTTCTGCTATTTTTATTAGCCTTCATTTGGTTATTGAATTAATTTAGGAATTGCTACACGAATATTCGATTAGTCAAAGATAGGAGCTAATAAAAAAAAGCAGGTGGTTTTTCATGAAAATTTGTAGTTTATTTACACGAAAGAATGAACTTCTCAGAAAAAACTTCTTTATGAGACCTTATATTTTAGCAGAAACCAACCTAAAAGCACTAAAAAAAGAAAAAATCGAATTGGCGGTTTTGCCCTGGGGTGCCACAGAAGCACACAATTACCACCTACCCTATGGCACGGATATCTATGAAGCGGATGCCATTGCAGCGGCCTCGGCAAAGATCGCCTGGGAGGCAGGTGCGCGGGTTATGGTATTTCCCACAGTGCCCTTTGGCGTAAATACCGGGCAATCCGATATATTTTTAGACCTTAATTTAAACCCCAGTACCCAATTTGCCATTATAAAAGACCTCGCGGAGGTTTTGCATAGGCAGGGTGTCCATAAACTGCTTGTCTTCAATAGCCACGGCGGAAATGACTTCAAAACCATCCTTCGAGAGATCGGGTTACTCTTTCCGGAGATGTTTTTTAGCACCTGCAATTGGTTTCAAGCCATGGATAAGTCCCTTTATTTCGAGCACGAAGGTGATCATGCGGATGAAATGGAGACCAGCCTTATCCAATTTCTCCACCCGGAGCTGGTGCTTCCTTTGGAGCAAGCCGGTGAGGGTAAAGAAAAGAAATCCAAGGTCAAGGGAATCAGGGAAGGTTGGGCTTGGTCGGAGCGCCGGTGGTCCATGGTCACGGAAGATACGGGAATAGGAAACCCGAAAGCCTCCACCGCAGAAAAAGGCGAACGTTTTTTTAAGGACGTGACCAAAAAAATGGCTGGGTTGATGATCGATATCGCAAAACTGGACATGGATGATCGGTACGGATGAGTATTAACATCTTATTGCAACCAACGACCTGGTTAGGAAAACAATATCACAAAGGAAAAAAGATGAACAAAGATTATAAAATTGCCATTATAGGTTGCGGAAACCTGGGATTGTCAATTGTGAATGGGTTGCTGGACACCCAAGGCTTCTATGCTGAGAACCTGACAGTGACCAAGAGGCATCCGGAAAGCCTCTTTTACTTTAAAGCCCAAGGCATCAATGTGTTATCCGATAATAAAGAGGCTGCCACTGCGGCAGATATGGTGATATTGGGAGTGAAACCATATAATGTAGCACATATATTAAATGAAATCAGCCCGGTGCTGGACAAAGATAAACAGGTGATCGTTTCATTGGCCACGGGCATTACCTTGGACGATATCCTTTCCCAAATAGACAGCTCTACCACTGTTTTCAGGGTTATGCCAAACATTGCCGCAGACATTCAGGAATCCGTAACGTGTATTTGTGGCAAAAACCACACCTCTGATAATGAGGAAATTGTACACAGGATGTTTAATTCCATTGGCATAACCATCACCATAGAAGAACACCTTATGGAGGCAGCCACAGTATTGGGAGCTTGTGGCATCGCCTATGTACTGCGCTTTATGAGAGCCATGACTCAAGGGGGCATACAAATAGGGTTTGATGCCAAAACCGCAAATAAAATCGTAAACCAAACAGTGAAGGGTGCTGCAGAACTTATCATTAAAAAGGGCATACATCCTGAGGCGGCCATTGATAAGGTCACCACACCTAAAGGTTGTACTATTGTAGGACTAAATGAAATGGAACATCATGGTTTTAGTGCTGCCATGGTGAGAGGTGTATTGGCATCCTATAAAGACATTGAAAAATAATGAAAAAGGTCTTAGTATGGGTAATGGGCTTAGCCATTGCACTGGCGGTACTTTATATGGTGGGTCCCAGGGAGCAGGTCAGGTCCCTGGATGGGGCGTATCCCCAAGTTCCATCTGAGCTTTCGGAATTGGAAAATTATATTCAACAGAAAGAAGATACCGTAAAAGGGCTTAAGGAAAATAACGAGGCAAGAATTATTTGGGCGGATCCAGAAAACAGGACCAAAACACCTATTAGTATGGTGTATATTCATGGGTTTGGTGCAAGCCAGATGGAAGGGGATCCTGTTCACCGAAAAATCGCCGAAAAATTTGGTGCGAACCTTTACTTGAGCAGGTTGCCGGAACACGGCATCAAAAGGGAAGATGCCTTTTCGCAGCTAAGCCCTGAAAAATTAGTCGAGGGGGCCAGAGAGGCCTATGCTATCGCCCAGAACCTGGGGGATTCTGTGATCGTGATCGGCACCTCCATGGGCGGAGCCTTGTCTTTAATATTAGCCTCCGAAAAACCTGAAATCAAAGGCTTACTGCTATATTCCCCATGTATTGAGGTATTTGGTGATCCCTTGGGGGCATTTTTCAGGCCCTGGTCCACTGTGTTAATGAAGGCATTTATGACTAATAAAGATGGGGTTCAACTTATGGAGAGGGAAGGTGACAAAGCAAGGTATTGGGCAGAAGAGTATCATATCAATGCCTATACAAGTTTGGCTATTTTATTAAAAAGCAAGATGAACCAACAGACTTTTAGCAAAGTTCGTCAACCCTTGTTCTTGGGGTATTATTATAAAGATGAGGAAAATCAGGATAAGGTGGTTTCTGTTCCCGCCATGCTAAAAATGTACGACGCTGTCAAAACCCCGGAAAACAAAAAAGTGAAAGTGGCCTTTCCAGACGCCGGGGATCATGTGATATCATCCTCCATCACCACGGAGGATTGGGATCAGGTATTTAAGGCAAGTTCCTCATTCATTGAAGAAATATTAGGTGTCCCAGTAGCCGCCGGAACAGCTGAAGTTATGGCCCCCTAAAACCCACTTACCACACCAATGATCAAAGCGATGGCAAGGAGAGATAGAAATAAATAAAATATAATTTTTGCCAAAGAGGCCAGCCCTTTCACCAATCCTGTAAAGGCAAAAATCGCTGCTACAAACACTACGATTAAGAATACGATTACCCAAGTCAATATTTCCATCCTATTTAAATTTAAATTCCTCCAATTTTTTCAATTTTTAAAGTTCAGTAGATTGGGGTTTGTGAAAAATCAAATCACTTAGATCAAATTCTGAACCAAAAAATATTATTAGAATGGAAAAGCTGGAATTTAAAATTGCTCCAGGATTTTTATGCGCTTTTCTATGGGTGGATGTGTGGCAAATAAACCCGTGATGGCTGACATCATTCCAGATGATTTATCGGGTCGGTTTTCGATGAACAACTCGGCCACATCGTCGCTTTTAACACTCCTTACCTGATAGTTCCCGGAGATTTTCCGTAGCGCTGACGCCAAGGCCCAAGGTTTTTTGGTCATTTCCGCAGCTCCACTATCTGCCATATATTCTCTTTTTCTGGAAATGGCAAACCTAAACAGCATACTCAATAAAAAGGCAATAAAGGCAATCACCATGGCGATTAAAATCGCCCTGTTGTTGTCCTTTCCCCTCCTTCTCCCAGCTCCATAGAGCATGCTTCTGAAAAGAATCTGGGCAATAAATGAAAATATGCCTACAAAGATGATAGAAATGATCAATAACCTAACATCCTTGTTTCGGATGTGCATCAGTTCATGAGCAATAACTCCTTCAAGCTCCTCATCATTCAATTTGTTCATGATCCCCCTTGTGAGGGTTACCGTGTATGTCTTTTCATTGATCCCACTGGCAAAGGCATTGAGTGCATCATCTTCTATGATATTGACCTTCGGCATACGCATCCCTTTGCTGATGCATAGGTTTTCCACCAGGTTGTACACCCTCATATTCTCCTTCCGCTCCAGAGGCCTGGCACCCGCGGCTCTTCGGATCATACTGCTGTGAAATAAAAAAGCAATGGCAAACCAAATTCCAACGGCAATGATCACCCCCGGGATCACCTGTACAAAGGTGTCATTGATACCGGAAAGGTTTGCGTCATAGTCATCAGCCGGATAGGTCAGATAAATAAACAGATAAACGGCACCTAAAACCAAAAGTGGAAAACCCAATAAAAGCAGTGTGGACTTAATATTATTCCTTCTAATCTGGGTCTGAATCCCTACGTATGCGGCCATTTTGATTTAAAATTTGATGTCCGGAGCCTTGTCCAACCTTTCCCTTTCAGAAGTGCCCACATCAAACATAGGCTCCCTATGAAAACCAAACATTCCTGCGATGATATTGGAAGGGAAACTTTGCACGGCAACATTAAACTCCCTGGTAGCGGAGTTAAAGTACCTGCGGGAAGCGGCAAGCTTATTTTCCACATCCGAAATTTCATTCTGAAGCTGTAGGAAATTGGTGTTTGCCTTCAATTCGGGATAAGCTTCCACTTGAACCCTTAGTCCTTGTAGTGCACTGCCCAGTTCTTGTTCAGCCTGTATTTTACCCTCTATACTGGAAGCCCCCATAGCCTTGGTCCTTGCCTCAGTGACCCGCTGCAAAACACCGGACTCATGCTCCATATATCCCTTTACGGCACTTACCAATTGTGGAATAAGATCATGTCGTTGCTTCAACTGCACATCTATATCCGCAAAGGCATTTTCCCTGTTGTTCTTGTAGGATACGAGTTTATTATAAAGCGAAACCACAAAAATGACCAAAACTACGGCCACGATCACAACTATTAGCGTAGTGCTCATAGGTTATTTTTTTTGATTGAAAATTTATTTACCATTAACCAAAGTTATTAAAAAACCGGATTAATCTACGCTGCCTGAATGCATTTTAATTGAGAAAAAGTTTGAAATTACTGCTTATAACTTTAACTTTCAACATTCACCAATCATTTCAAGATGCATATGCAACTGTTAGACAAAATTAAATCACTGGCATTATGGGTAGCGTTGTTCGGCTTTTTATTGGCAGCGCCACTTAGCTCCTGTGGGAATAAAAAAGACAAGGAAAGTACCGAACACCCCACAGATGAGCATCCTAGTGATGCTGATGAACATCCTAGCGACGGAGATGAACATCCGAATTAAGGGCCATTAATTCCGGTCTCCTGCTGATCTTTCGAATGAAAAGCTGGCGGAGACCGGGATTATCTCCCCTCCCGCTTCCATTAATGGGTAAGCCAAGAAATTAATGGGGCCACCCTCTGGACCAGGATTTATCCGTATATCCCTACCTTTGCTTAACTCGATACGATTTGCGGGATGTCTGCCAAAATAATAGGTAGAAAGGGCGGTGTATTTGTTACCTTCACTGATATCCACTGGCCACCACTTCCCCTCCGCATAGAACTCTGCCCAACAATGATAACCATCAATCCCACCCTCATTTCTTTCTGAAGGTATTGAGGCACCTATAGCAAAACGGGCGGGTATACCTATGGACCTTGCCAGGGAAATAAAGAAACTGTGAAACTCGGTGCAGTTCCCTGTTTTGCTATCACAGGCAAAATTGGCATCACCAGTGCCATATTTACCAGCTTTCATGTACCGCATATTATCAATAATGTAGTCATATAAAGCTCTTGCCTGGATCAGTCTATTTTCCCCTTCAATACCTCTGATGATCAATTCACCGATCTCGGAAAACCTCCCTCCTACTGGAAGCAAACTGTCTGCTTCAAGGTACCGGTCAGGGTCTCCATTTTCATTTGCATACGGGCCCTTTTCTCTGCGCTTCACGCTATACACTATATTCACCTGCTCGCCAATATGTTCGGGTGATGGCTCCAGGTACATAATGGAATTTCCATACTCAAGATCGGTTAGGATCCGGTAGGCTATGGGGGAGGATAAATTTTGGATTTCTATGTCCTGAAATGCATCGCTTTGGGCCAGTGGCAACCACAACTTGGATTCACCCTTCATTTCAGGTATTTCGAAAGTGTAATTGAACTCAAAGTAATCTACTCCTTCAATCACACCCAGGAGCTCTGCATCAGCTTCTTCCACAGGCACTTTTTCCCAAGTCTTATCGGGTAGTTGTTGCCAGGTGTAAAAAGGTTTACCATTCAATTTGTGTAAGCTAGTGGAGGTCACCTTCATCTTTCCGGGTTCTCCTTCCATAAAAAAATCCACATCATAAACATCTCCATTTTGATCGGCAAGGTCCACACAGGCAAAAAATCGTTCAGGCCCCAAATTGGAAAGGTATTCGGTATGAACCCTCACCAGCTTAAGCCTCAATTCTTTATCTTTTTCTTCTACCACAAAATGGCCATCATTCTCTTGGGAATAAGCCTCTATGAAATTTTTTATCCCCTCTTCAATTTCACTGATTTTGGCCTTGCGGATGGACTTCCCGGAGTTTTTTTGAATTTGGGAAGTTTGCCCCTTTTCCCCCTGTCCTGTATTGCAGGATGATAATATGCAAATGCACAGGCAGCAGATTAGTGAAATTAGCTTTGATTTTTGATGCATACCTTAGAAGTGTTTTACGCAGTTTCGGAAGTTTCAAAGATACGTTAAATTGGATAAAATCTAGCGTGTATTATTGCTCGCAACGGGTGCAACGTGGAAATCCTACCAAAATATATCTGTGCGTCTGCCTGTCGGTAGGCAAGTACCTTGCAGACATCCCTGTAGCACCCTTAGCCATTTTTTCGCACCCTTTGCGTGGTCTGTTTCACGCAACGGACGCCACGACATACGCAGCGGGCGCAACGGGTTGTATTGGTGAAAAACCTCGCGGTCGAAGGCATAATTCCCCAAACCTAATCTGTTCCCCTGTTCCCCCCGTTCCTCTGTTCCTCTGTTCATCTGTTCCCCCCGTTCCTCTGTTCCTCTGTTCCCCCCGTTCCTCTGTTC
>PXCO01000298.1 GCA_003565295.1 Cyclobacteriaceae bacterium | reverse complement strand
CAATTTACATCCCGCTTTTGCTGATTATTTGGTGAAAGGAAATGATGATGCCGTTGATATTTTTTCTCTGGGTAATATACCCTCTGTGTGGGAATTGAACATGTGGTATCACACCTTAAATGTTGGGTTTAAGACTAGAGCCAGTGGAGAAACAGATTTTCCCTGTGTGACAGACGAACGTGTAGGCCGGTCAAGAGTCTATACAGCGATTCAAGTTGGGTTGCCATTCGGGTACTACCCAGTTCTCATACCAACCCCATATTTGTTTATGTGGATGATCAGCCAATAATTAGGAAAGAGAGTGCGGAGTGGTGCCTAAAAGCATTGGAGCAATGCTGGAATGAAAAAAGTAAAGCCATTCGGGAGAATGAAATCAAAGAGGCAAGAGCAGCTTATGATCAGGCAGAAAATGTTTACCGATCACTTTTGAACCGATGAACCTCTCGTAAAATGTAACGTTTATCCTAATCTTTGAAACATACGTACTAACACTTGCAACAGGTTGAATCGTATTTTTAGAATATAAATTTAGTGATCTTCAACCATTATAACCCTACTATGAACACACTATCTATCAAACCAAGTGCCCTCGATATAACGCTTAAAATAACATTTGCTGTTATTTTGATTTATTTGGGATATAAAGCTTTGAATTATGGCATTCAGGGATTGGGTTATTTTAAAAATAACCCCAATACTGTTACCCATCCTTTTGTACTACTAACGCATATAGGTACCGGGTTTATAGCTTTGGTATTGGGCCCCCTGCAATTTTTTAAAGGACTGAGAAACAGATTTGTAAAACTACATCGACTAATGGGTAAAACCTATTTACTGGCAATTTTGCTGAGTGGGACTTTTGGACTTGGCATAGGAATAAACAAACTGTTTTTCCTTCAACAATTAGTATTCGGTTCAGGAATCATTGTACTCGCATTAGCATGGCTTTTCACGGGATTCACAGCCTATTGGTTTATTCGAGATGGCCAAGTAAAAAAGCATCAGGAATGGATGATCCGCAACTATGTGCTCACATTTGCCTTTGTAACTTATCGAATAGGTTTAGAATGGTTGATGAATCTTGGGTTCAGTTTTGAAGAAACAGGAATCATGGCCTGGCTTTGTTGGGTGCCCCAGTTGATGGTGGTGGATTATTGGTTGCAGCTTCGAAATCAAAAGTTAGAAACTACGGACAGCTATGCTAAAATAAAAGCATATTCAAATCAAATCTAATAGATAAATCTGTTTATTTTGATTTTTGACTAATATTATTCGAAATAACTCAGGTATCTAGGTAGAAATTATTTAAATTGTAATACAAACCACTGTTTATCAGATGGGAAGGATTATTTTCATATGGTTTTTTGCAGTTACAACATCCATGGTGCCATCCGCCCTGATTGCCCAAAATGAAGACCTGATTTTTCAGCGTTTCTCCATTCAGCAGGGGCTCTCCCATAACAGTGTACTCAGTATCATTCAGGACAGTAGGGGGTTTTTGTGGTTCGGTACCTATGACGGCCTTAACCGATTTGATGGGTATGAATTCAAGGAGTATAATTTCGATTATTTAGATACTACCTCCATCGCCCAAAACTTGCTCATTGCTTTGCATGAAGACCAAAATGGCTTGATTTGGACAGGCACGGCAGGCTCGGGGTTATGCAGTTTGGATCCCCAAACCGATAAATTCACGAGATACCCATCCTTGATGTATGAAAAAAACGGAATAGTATATAAAGTAACCACGATGTCCGCCATACAGGAAGATTCAGAAGGCGTTTTGTGGATTGGTACCGTAGATGGATTATTTAAGTTGGAACCAGAAAGTAAATCGCCAGTTCACTTCCCAATTGGGTCAAATTTATCCTTAACTATTAATAGTATTTCACTAGACTCTTCCGGAGATATTTGGGTAGGCACCTTTGGAGAAGGACTCATAAAAATTCCAAGTCATGACAAATCCACTTATGAACAATGGAAGCATGCCCCGGAAAACCCAGAAAGTATCATTGGCAATAATGTGATGTCGGTATTTGAGGATCATAGAGGAACATTTTGGATTGGATGCATGGGAGGCCTAGATAGCTTGGACAGAGCAGAGGAAAAATTTATCCATTTCAGTCACGATCCGGAAGATCCCAATTCGTTAAGCACCGATATTCTCAATAGCAGAACCATCACTGAGGACAAATTGGGAAACCTCTGGATTGGCACCACCAACGGGTTGAATAAGCTCAACCGGAAAAGAACCCATTTTACGCATTATTATCATGACCCCTATAACCCTCATTCCATAGGCAGCAATGACATCCATTCAGTCTTGATTGATGAGTTAGGAAACCTGTGGATAGGGACGGTCAATGGGGGTGTAAGCCTGACTAATCTGCAACCAAGGGAATTTTATCTGATCCAAAACCAGCCGGAAAACCCCAATTCCCTAAGTAGTAACATGGTAAGAGTGATCTACGAGGATAAGGATGAAATGCTTTGGATTGGCACAGAAGGAGGCGGTTTGAACAAATATGATCGCAAAAAGGGAATCTTCACCCATTTTTGGCATGAGCCAAATAACCCAAAAAGCCTGCTAAATGATCTCGTCAGTGCGGTTTTGGAAGATAGTAAGGGAAATTTCTGGATAGGTTACGGGGGCGGCAATTTTTATGTCAATAATGGGGGGGTGACCAAAATTGATAGTTCCTCAAATAGTTTCGTCCATTTCGATATTCATAGTTCTGAATTTTCACAAAAAGGAGCCAAGAATGTAGTAGGTATTTTTGAAGATAGAAGCGGAATTATCTGGTTAAATACCCTAAATGGAATAAAAAGGTTTTCAGCCGAGACGCAATCCTGGGAACATTTTACTCATAAAAAATCCACACCGCAGGCAATCAGTGATGCCTGGTGCTATGCCATTTTCGAAGACAGCAGAGATGATTTATGGATAGGAACCGGGTCCAGGGCCTTAAATAAAATGGATAAAAAGCGGGTAGGGAAATTTTTGCACTTCTCTGCCCATCAAAATGACCCGAATAGTTTGAGCAGTCCTTCGGTCAGGCATATTGCTGAGGACCATCAAGGTTATTTATGGTTTGCAACAAGTGGAGGCGGGTTATGTCAATATGACCCAACTACTGAATCCTTTACCCCATTTACTAAAAAGGACGGGCTTCCAAGTAATTCCATCAACCGGATAGAAATCGATGAAGACGGACAATTCTGGATGAGCACCAATAAGGGAATATGCCGGTTCGATCCTGTTTCCAAGAAAGTGCAGAGTTTTGACCTTGGATATGGTTCGCTGAAGCATCATTTCACCTCCGGCTACGTGAATGCAGGTTCCAGTACCAAAGGGAAGGACGGTACTTTGTATTTTGGGGGAAGTGACGGAATCGTTTACTTTCATCCCCGGGAAATTTCACCCGCCCCAAACCCCGCGCCCGTTGTGCTGACCGAATTTAGGATTTTTGACAAACCAATGCCGGAATGGAATGAATCAATGAATATCATACTTCCCCATCATCAAAATTTTATTTCCATGGAATTTGCGGCGTTGAGTTTTGTCAATGCCCATAACAACAAGTATGCATACTTTTTGGAAAATTTTGATCAGGATTGGATTTACTCCGATGACCGCAGATTTGTCAGCTACACCAACCTGAGTCCCGGAGAGT
>PXCO01000089.1 GCA_003565295.1 Cyclobacteriaceae bacterium | reverse complement strand
TTCATTTCGACAAGACCCCATTGGATGAGGTAATTCCTATCCTGGAAAGGTGGTATGGGGTGAAAATTAAGATCAAGGGTGATTTGCCCAATTACAAATGTACCGGCACCTTCAAGAAAAACGAATACCTGAGCAACGTATTGAGGGTATTGGGACATAATGTGGGTTTCAATTATACCATTGAGGGAAAAGAAGTTTTCATTTATCTAAAACCTTAAACTTATGTATGTAGACATTTTAATAAGATTTAGAAGTTCCCAACCTCCGTGATTTCATTCTCTTCTTCGGGGTACGGTGAACCAAATGCATTCAATCAAAAAATTAACAATCCCAAAACATGAAACACGATTTATTAAAACCGGTAATGATGGCCTTCCTTTCCTGTTTATGGTTAGGGCTCATCACTATTTCTCCCGCCTTTGCTCGGGTCGAAATAAAGGCCAAAAGTATTGAAGAGGTAAGGATCAAACTGGACATTAAGGAAGGTAACCTAGAGACCATCCTTAAGGCTATTGAAAAGAAAACAGAGTTCAGTTTTTTCTACACGGAAAAAAACCTCATGGACGACAGGCAGGTAGAATTGGCTAAAACAAGAGGTTCTGTAGCAGAAATCCTCACTGAAGTTGCCACTCAGCTGCAGCTTCATTTCAAGCAGGTCAACAATACTATAAGTGTAAGGTCTTTGGTGATCAACGAAGAAAAGGCCTTGGAAATCCAACTTGAGGATGCGGATATTACGGTAACGGGAAAAGTAACCACACCAGACGGTGAGCCGGTGCCCGGGGCTGCGATTGCAGTAGCCGGAACCACTTTTGGAACGGTGACAGATATAGATGGCAACTTTTCCATCAATGCCCCTGAAGATGGAACCCTCGTGGTTTCTTACATAGGGTATGCCACTCAAAGAGTACAAATCGGAAATAGGTCTGTGATCAATATAACCCTCCAAGAAGATGTGGCAGCATTGGAAGAAATCGTGGTAACCGCTCTGGGTATAGAAAGGGAGGCCAAAGCCCTGGGTTATGCCACCAATAAGGTGGAAGCAGAGGAGATGACCATCAATAGGACCCCCAACTTCATGAACGCCCTACAGGGCAAAGTGGCTGGGGTGAACATAAGTTCATTGGGTACAGGGCCGGCTGGCACAAGTAAGATCAGGATCAGGGGCCAATCCTCTTTTGGCGGACAAAATCAGCCCCTTATCGTAATCAACGGTGTGCCTGTGGACAACACCAACTTTGGTGCTAACCCTGGAAACAGGGGCTCTGATGCGGCAAATACAGATAGAGGAAGGTCCCGTGTTTCTGATGGAGGCGACGGACTTACCAGTGTCAACCCCGATGATATTGAGTCCATGACCGTACTAAGGGGAGCGGCAGCATCTGCTCTTTATGGTGCGAGAGCGAAGGATGGCGTGATCATGATCACTACCAAAAGACGGGGAAAAGCTGAAGGCATAGGTGTGGAATTCAATACCAACTTTACTTCTGATAGTCCCATGGATTTTACCGATTGGCAATATGAATATGGGCAGGGTGAAAATGGCATCCGGCCTACTTCCGCAAATCCCACCTCAGGGGTTTGGAGTTTTGGAGAGCGCTTTCAGCCTGGCATGACCCAAGTATTGTTTGATGGGGTAGAACTGCCCTATGTTCCACAGCCCAGTCACGTAAAAACTTTCTACAATACTGGCCATACCTTCACCAATACGGTGAGTGTATCTTCTGGGGGGCAGCATGGAGGTTTTAACCTTTCTGTTTCTAATCTTGATAATAAGAGTATAGTGCCTAATTCCGATTACAACAGAAAAACCATCAATTTGGGGTTTACACAGGAAATTGCTGAAAAACTTATTGTCTCAGGCAATATTAACTACTCCTTGGAGAATATTAAGAACCCTCCCCAGATTGCCGAACAGGACATGAGTACCCCTACTACCCTGAACACGTTGGCCAATTCCATGCCATTGTGGTTAATGAGAGAAAAAATGGCGGATGCCAACGGGGATGAATTTGTGTATTCAAGGTTTAGAAACAGGACGAACCCCTATTGGGCCACTTTTGAGCGATTTGATAATGTAAGAAGGGACAGGCTCTTTGGTAATATCACTGCCAGGTACAATGTGACAGACTGGTTGTTTGTTCAGGGTAGAATGGGGCAGGATTTCTATGCCAGGGACCAGGAATATAATTTCCCCACAGGAACAGCCTCTTTGCCCAATGCACCGGTAGGATTTGTGAATGGTGAATACGTGCAGGATAGCCGTAGGTTTAGGGAAGTAAACGCAGACTTTTTGATCGGAGCAAATCAAAAGTTTGGGGATGTGGGGGTGAACGTTACCCTGGGAGGAAACCAGATGTACCGAAGGATGGACAGGAACAACGTCCTGGTCAATGACTTTATCGTAAGAGATCTCTATACGGTCATGAACGGAAGAATCAAGGACCCCATATACGATATTTCCGAGCGACAGGTAAATTCCTTGTACGGGATGGCGGAAGTTTCTTACAGGGATTACCTGTTTTTGAATGGAACCGTTCGGAATGACTGGTTTTCTACACTATCCCCAGCCAATCGAAGTATTCTTTACCCGGCCGTTACCGGAAGTTTCGTGTTTTCCCAACCTTGGCAGAATTTCCCAAATTGGATCTCTTTCGGTAAGATCAGGGCAGGATATGCACAGGTGGGTAGTGATACTGATGTGAGCCCATATGCGGACAATTTATTTTACAGGGTGGAAAATAACCAATTCCCCAACCCCGCGGGACAGATGCAGCCAGTGGGAGTGATTAATGCCAGTACTGTTCCCAATGCCAACCTGAGGCCAATGACCGTTTCGGAATGGGAAACAGGACTTGAAATGAAGTTTTTTGATAATCGGATAGGTATTGATATCACGTACTATAACAAACTCACCTCTGATCAAATATTAGGAGCCCAGGTTTCTGATGCCTCTGGTTATACCAATCAATTGATTAATGTGGGGGAAAGCCGGAACCGGGGCTTGGAAATGTTGATAACAGCTGTACCGGTGCAAACTCAAAACTTTATGTGGGAAACCAGTTTGAATGCGGCATGGAATCAAACTGAAACCCTCAGGTTAGGGCTTACCGAGGGGGATAGTGTGATCACAGTGGGAGCGGCCATTTTCGGGGGGGAACTCCGGCAGGTGGTTGGGCAGCCTATGGGTCAAATTTACGGCTTCGGCTATATGAGAGACCCCAATGGCAATCGAGTTTTTGATGCCAATAACGGCAGGCCATTAAGGACCCCCTTAC
The DNA here is from genome assembly GCA_003565295.1 of Cyclobacteriaceae bacterium. GTDB lineage: Bacteria > Bacteroidota > Bacteroidia > Cytophagales > Cyclobacteriaceae > Pleomorphovibrio. The sequence goes on along the minus strand of PXCO01000089.1, from coordinate 406 downwards.
AGATACCCTTTGGTTCTGCCATACCTATTTGGGTGGGAGGATGGATGAATACCTTCCACTACAAAAATTTCTCCATGTCAACCCTTATTGATTTCAAACTCGGACACAAGCTGCTGTCAGGAACGAACTTTAATGCCTGGAGACATGGATTGCACAGGGGCACGATGGAAGGTAGAGAGGAAGGTTTTGTAGTGGGGGATGGTGTCAAAATAGCCAGTGTGGAACGAAATGAGGCCGGAGAAATCATTAACACCGTCTATGTTCCCAATGACGTGCAGACTGAAACCCAGACCTTTTATGAAACGGTTCGTTCGGCTAATATGGTGGAAGAGTTTATATATGATGCAGGGTTTTGGAATCTAAGACAGGTCACTTTTGGGTATAATATTACCCCTCATTTACCGGA
>PXCO01000330.1 GCA_003565295.1 Cyclobacteriaceae bacterium | reverse complement strand
TACGGTCGCTACTTTCCCTAAAGAAACGCCCAGGCTTTTTTGAGCAATTTGATCCAGCAATTCCGGATCTCCCTCAAAATGAAAGGTTCGGTGAATATGAACCATACTTTCCTGTGGCTCAAGAAATGCCGCAGGGGAAGAAGTCTCCAACTCATAAAAGGGCCCCATTTGCTCTCCGCTTTCCAAGGGCCCATCATTGTAAGAATTGACCACATCACCACCAAATGCCTCTTCCCTCTCTTCCCAAATTTGATTCAGGTACCTTACTTCCTCCGCATCTGGATCATTGTATTGGACCAGGGTAAGCACTGCAGTCCTGGCATCGTAGCTTCCAAATAGGGGCAGTGCCCTTTCTTTGGAAAGACCAAGCTTACCCCTTTGTTTTCCATCTCCCCTGAAATAAAGGATGCCCTCCTCGATACGAATTCTACTTTCTGGAATTTCCCCAAAATAATTAGTTGTGGCCACCGGTCCGAGTTCTTCGGCCGAACCTTCTTTATAAGGGATCACCACGGTAACCTCATCGGAGGGAATAAACATCCCCAAGTTCCACATGGACACCGTGCCGCCTTCCTCATCCCAGGAGGTGGCCCCTGTATTCGTCAAGGTATTGACCGACTCAAAGCCTACCCAGCTCAAGCCCTCTGCTGGTGTAATGTCTAAATAGCGCATCAGCTCACTCCCTGACAATAACCTGAGCTCCCGGTCTAGTCGGAGAGAAAGTGTGGTCCCCAAATAATTCGTCAGCTCCATAGATTTGGTAATAAAAGCTTCCGTGTCCGTATTAGATACCAATTTCCAAGGCTCAGAATCTATGGCCGCAGGGGTCTGCCAGTTTTCGAAATTTCTTTCAGCTCCAGGGGCAAAATAGATGGCAAATTTGCCGCCTTCAGGCCCTAACCACAACCGGTCCTCCCCCCCATAGGCATTGATGTGTGGGGCAACCTTCCCAGAGGTAATGGCTTCGTAATTTATCCAACCATGGCTTTTACCCTTCATCCCTCGGGTGGTACTGGTAAATACCTTTCCCTGAAAAGCCGGGGACACCAAAATGGCCGCACTGTCCCGCATGAGCAACAAGGTACTGTCATGTTGGGATAAGAATTGATAATCGTATCCAAAAGTGCCAGGGGTGTAGGATTCTACCACCTCCTCCTCTTCCGGGCTATCACAGGAGGAAATAACCAAACACAAAAGGATTAAACTGCATAAGATATTGATAGAAAAGAAAGTTGTTTTCAACATGTATAAGAAAATCTGGTTTTCGAAAGCCAAGTTAACACATAATGGATCGATAACGGAAATCATTCCATCAAAAATGGGGAAAACTAAAATGCGGAGGGACAATTACCTGCTAATTCCTCCTCCGCTAAAGCCTCAGAACTCCCTTAACCGATAAGCTAGCAAGGTTCCCGGTTAAGGGTGTTGAACAAATGGTTTCAACCTTATAGATTATGATCATTTTAGATTTACCTTAATTCCTGAATATCTTTTGCTTCGAAAGGCTTTAACCCCTACTCCCATTTCCCTAAAATTCACAGGATTTGAAAAATCCATGAACCATTAAGACAGTAATGGACTTATTTTGGTTGATTTCGATTACTTCAATCCATAAGGGGACAAATGCTGATATTCCGGGCACTACAATCTAAAAACTACAGGCTGTTTTTTGCCGGTCAGGCCTTTTCCAACCTGGGAAACATGATGAAGCAGGTGGCCATTGGCTGGTTGGTATATAGGCTGACCGATTCAGCTTTATTGCTAGGGGTGGTGTCTTTTTCCAGGGAAATATCTGCCTTTCTGTTCAGCACACTCGCCGGGGTAATGGCCGATCGGTACAACAAGCACCGTCTACTGATGTTTTGTCAAGGTGCAGTGAGCATCAATGCCTCCATTCTTGCTTGGCTGACCCTCAGTGATCAGATTTCGGTGGTTTTGTTGATACTTTTGCAAATCCTGTTTGGGTTGATCAGCGGGTTGGAGATGCCGAGTAGGCATGCCTTTGTTAACGACTTAGTAGAGGATAAGACTTACCTTACCAATGCCATTGCGCTGAACTCTTCCCTTTTCAATACTGCCAGGATTGTGGGGCCTGCATTTGCAGGATTACTGATTCCGCTAATCGGGGAAGGGTATTGCTTTCTCCTCTACGCCATTATGAGCTTTGCAGTGGTGTTGATTTTTTTATTCATCCGCTATTCCCCCACCCCCAAGTCCAAGAAAAACAGGGATTTTGTAAAGGAATTTAAAGAAGGCGCAAGCTTTTCCTTAAGGACCAAGCACATCCGGCTTATACTCGTGCTGGTCTCAGGGATTACCCTACTCGGTGTCAGTTATATGGTGGTATTGCCCGTATTTGCCGCTGATGTGTTTCAGGCCGATGCTATTGTGTTTGGGTATATGACGAGTGCCGTGGGACTAGGGTCACTCTTGGGTGCCTTTTTTGTGGGTGCCAAAAACAATGCCCTAGGCTTGGATAAATGGATTTTGATAGGGACCATCATCTTTGGAATAGCATTAGGTACCTTTGCACTGTCCCCCTATCTATGGCTTTCCCTTTTGGCTCTTGTGGCTACAGGGCTGGGGAGGGTAATCATCTTCACAGGGTCAAACACACTGCTACAAACCATTGCCCCTGAGGAAAAAAGGGGAAGGATCCTCAGCTTTTATATCATGCTTTTTATGGGTGCACTTTCCCTGGGGAGTTTCGCCATTGGTTGGGTCACAGATCTGGTAGGCGGTCCATTCACCTTGGCAGGTGGCAGCGTGGGGGTCCTGATCATGGCCCTTTATTACAGCCGAAACCTACTCGCCTTCAGAAAAAGTACCTATAAAGTCATGAGACAATCGGGGGCTGCATGACCGGGCTACTATTCGGTGATTTGGAAAAATATTGATTAAAGGTAAGGCTCAAAAGCGTGCGAGATAATAAAATAGGGAATTAGTGAATCAATTCGTAGTTAAGGAATGATCTCATCAGCAAATAATGTTTGTCAAAGCTGAAAAACGGAATTTTCTCTTCTATTATCACCTGCTGCAAGATTATCAAATCCGTAATGCCTACTATATTGATCCCATTTTGTAAATTCATGTATTGTAATTCACGTATCACTATCCAATCGGTCCTAAATAAATTGTCAAAAACACAGTCCTAATCTCATAAATTGTCACTATTCGGCATAATTCCTTATCTTTTATGAAACCTTTACCTTTACTAATCACTAATACCCTCACCTTTCTCCTTACTTTGGGTGCAAACTATATCGCCGGGGCCGGGGTTGGGGAAATTCCCTCCGTGGGTGAGATCAGCAACCAATATCCCTCTTTACTGACCCCTGCGGGTTATGCCTTTTCCATTTGGGGGATTATCTACCTGATGCTTAGTGCTTTTTTGGTTTACCAATGGGTAGGGTACGTTAAGGGTAACAACCAAGAATCACTGCTTCCCTCCGGGATCTGGTTTGCCCTATCCAATGTTTTTAACATTACCTGGTTGCTGGTTTGGGTACACGGGTATTTGGGTTTGGCTGCTCTGGTGATTGCTTTGCTACTTTTTTCCTTGATCAAGCTGGTCATAAGACTCAGATTAGAAGTATGGGACGCACCGCTTCGACATATCGCTTTCGTTTGGTGGCCTATTTGCATCTATACCGGATGGATAGTCCTGGCCACGGTGTTGAACATCTCCATTTTTCTGAATCAATTTGGGGTATTGGAACAGGTTTATGCCAAGGAGGTATGGGCGGCACTTATCATTCCCATCGCCATGGGACTATACCTGTACCTAACCTTTCGTAGAAATATGCGGGAAGCGGCACTTGTTGGGGTATGGGGATTGGTGGCAGTGGGGGTAAATCAACCATCTTCCGACGGATTGGTGGCTATGGTGGCATGGGTAGCCGCAGGCATCCTATTTCTGGCTGTCGGCTATCACGGGTTTAAAAACAAGGATACTTCTCCTCTTATGAAGATAAAAAAAGGAGAGGTATGAAATAGGCTAAACCATTGAAAAGAATCTAGCATGATTCTTTAACATCCTCGCAAGTACTTCTTAGTGACCCATGACCGTTCAGCAGTTTCAGTGATTGTCGGGGGCCTTCCTTTTTGAAGCATTAGTGTTTGATGGGATTTCCCGAGGATACTAAGGTTGAGGAAAGAAGGGATAAGAATTTTGTTCTTATAAATTATTGTCGATCATTGTTCTGATATCTCCTGAAGGTCTTTCCGCAGAAGGGTCGATTACTTTTCCCTCTTTATCCAAAAGCAGGAACCTTGGGATGGCATTGACCATAAAATGCTGTGCAATTTCTGATTTCCAGCCATTTTCTGCTAGCCATTGCAGTCCCTCCATATTTTTGGACTTCACCATTTTTTCCCACGGCTCCAGGTTGTCATCTATAGACACAGTCAAAAAAGATATAGGCTGGTCCTTATATTCTTCTTTCATTTTGTCCCAATGGGGATGCTCGGCAATACATGGTCCACACCAGGTGGCCCAGATGTCAATGTAAACCAAATCTCCTCTCAGGTCACTGAGCTTAACCGAATCACCCTCAATATTAATAAAAGAAAAATCAGGAACTTCCTTTCCAGGCATAATGATTTCCCATTTATCATTGAGGCTTTTTAGCCTTGCTTCTAATTTGGGGCTTTCGTTCTCGTCCATGAATTTATCGTAGGAATTCTTCACGGAAACAGGCCCTTTATATGCTAAGTTTTGGCTAATATAATTATAGAGGAAATGGTCTTTTACGAACTTGTTTTTCAATAAACTATCCGCTACCCTATATATTGCTTTTTCCCTACCAGCCTCATTCTCGTTTAGCGTGGTGTCCTGTTTTAAAATTTCCTTCACTTCATCATTTACAATTCTTTCCACAATGGAAGTATAAGAGCGAGAGGCCAACAAATCAGCTCTATCTAAATCAATTTGTATAAGGGCCGCTTTGGTTTCGTCCTTTGGAAAATCTACAACATCTTCACTGATTTTATTTTCGTAAGCATGTGCCCTTGGATATTCTAAATCAAAAAGTAGGGGCTCGTATTCAAAATAGGCTTCCTCCACTTTTAGAAAATCAGGGTCAATTTCATTTTCGACTTTCAGCTTTTCAAACGATTCCCTTTGTTGATCAAAATAGCTTCCTTTCTTCTGAAAATATTGCTCTTTATCCAGAGCCATTAAACTCCATAATCTACTTTCAAAATAGAAATTTGACTTATCGAATAAATAGGTGTTTTCGGCCACATGATCTCCTTCGAGCAGGAAGGTGGCCTTAAAATCTTCGGAATCAGCAAACACGAAAACACTATCGCCCGGACTAAGGTACAATTCGAAACTAGCTCTGTCTGCCCTAAAAAAATAGGTCTCTGAATCTTCAGCATCAAAATCGACATAAAAACTCCCATCTTCTTCTATGGGTATGGAAGTGAATTCACTATCCAGGAAAACATCAATTTCCTTGGCCTTCGTATTTTCAAGGATTCCTGCTACTACTATTTTATTGTTCAATGCACTTTGGTGGCCACAGCTTGAAAAAGCTAAATAGGGTAAGGTTAACCATAAAATAGAGGAAATCTTCATGAGGATAAAGTTAAATGGCTATTGAAATCACCGTAAAATTTAGTGAAAACAAGATAAAAATCACCGTTTTTTAAGGATTTTAACAAAATATAACTTGGGATAGGACAGGGCACGAAACCTTTGAGGTCTTTTCTGGAAGGTTTCCTACGTAAACAAAATGGGTCTATCCGTGTTGCTGCTCTGATCCTAAACTCACAAAGTCTTAAAAGCCAAACCCATGTACAGGAGCACCTTTTACGGACATTTTGCAGTAAAAAACCGAGCCACTTTCAGGATACCTATCCAATTGATCCTTACCCAGGTTTTCCCTGGCAGTGGTAATGATGAGATTGTCCAAGTCTGGCCCTCCAAAGGCACAGGAGGTCACATGGGGGGCATCCACTTCTATCCTATCAAAATTTTCCCCGGTTTTGGGATTCCAGGCATACACACCGCTTCCCCCGTAATGGCCTACCCAAAGGTTTCCATCGGTATCAGCGCACATGCCATCCGGGGTCCCCATAGCTTCTGGAACTTTCACCACTACTTCCCTGAGCTTGATATCCCCAGTCTCTTCTTCAAAATCATAGGCTTTGATTTCCCTACTGGGACTGTCAATATAATAGAGTGTTTTGCCATCCAGTGACCAGGCCAACCCGTTGGAGATGGTGACGGGGGAAATTTTGGAAACGGGGCTCAATGTCCCATCCATACAATATAAAGCCCCTGCGTTTTTTTCCATCTTCACGCTCATGGTTCCTGCCCAAAGCCTTCCCTTCGCATCACATGCCCCGTCATTAAACCGATTCAAAGGCTTATCCTCCTCCACCTGCGCCAACCAGTCCAATGCCTCTGTATCCGGGTTGAACCTGGCCAATTTGGAATCTAGGGCTAAAATTAAGGAGCCTTTCTGATCCGGAATCACCAGTGTTAGCCGATGTGGAAATGTCCAGGTTTTCACCTTTTGACTTTCCCAGGCATAGCGGTATAAAATCCCCTTTTCTATATCCACCCAAAGGAAGGACTGCCAGGGTTTGTGCCAATAGGGCCCTTCGGCCAAAATCCCCTTACAGGGATAAAGTAAAGAAGCTTTCATAATGAATGAAGGGTTTTGTTGATCGGTTTAGCGTTTATTCTAGCATAAAATTACAAATTCCCCGCCAATTCCTAAAAAGATAATTAATAAAGGGTAAACTCCTGTATTTGCCTGTCCCGATAGGAAAATTGCCTATATTTGAAATTAAACCCATTTTCATCATTCATGCAAAAGCAACTTACCTGGCTCCTTTGCCTATTTCTACCTGTTTATCAAAGTCTTGGCCAAAAGGCCGCCATAGAAGAAAGCGTGGACAGTCTGGAAGCGGTCTCCCATTTTACCTTTCTGGCTTCTGATGAACTTAAAGGCAGGGACGCCGCCAGAATGGAAATTGATATTGCTGCCCGGTACATCAAGGAGCAGTTTAGGCGATTTGGTGCAAAGCCTGTTGATGAGGATGGAAGTTATTACCAATTTATTCCCTTTCGCCAATCCGCCCCACCCACTCAGGGTACGGTAAGTTTTGCGGAGAAAACTTTTAATCATGGGGATGACCTTCTGGTGCTGGATGGCCCCGATATAGACCAGGAGCTAGACATGGTGTACCTGGGTTTTGGCCTGGAAGAAGACTATGCCGAAAAAGAGGTTGAAGGTAAAGTGGTGATGGTCAAAGTGGGTGCGCCCAACCGGTTTAACCCCACTGACCTGTTTGCCATGGGGAGGGAAAAAATCCGTCTGGCAAAAAGCAAGGGCGCAGCTGGTCTGGTAGAATTGTACAATGCACCCACCACCCCTTGGGGACTTGTGGTCAATTTTCTTAACCGTCCACAGATGACCTTAGACGAGAATCCTGATGAGGAGGACGCCTCCCTCCCCTACCTTTGGGTCAAGGACACCGGAGGGGAATTGGTCAAAAAGATGGAAAAAATAGATGGGCAAATTCATCTGTCCATCAAAGGAAAGGTAAACCGGAAAATCCAAGGCAGAAATGTGGTGGCCTACATCCCCGGTACTGATCAGGAATTAAGCACTACTTATGTAATGCTTTCTGCCCATTACGACCACTTGGGTGTGGGCAGACCCAATGCCGAGGGAGATTCCATCTACAACGGAGCCAGGGACAACGCCGTAGGCACCGTGGCGCTGATCAACGCCGCCAAGTATTTTGCCCAACACCCCCCAAAAAGATCCATTCTTCTCTGTGCATGGACTGCGGAGGAGAAAGGTTTATTGGGATCCGCTTTTTTCTCAAAAAACCCCATGGTGCCGCTTAAGGACATCATTTTCAACCTGAACATCGATAATGCCGGGTACAATGACACTTCCATAGTTACTGTCATAGGCCTGGGCAGAACCTCCGTGGATCCATTGATTGAAGAAGCAGTAGCGGAATTTGGCTTAAAAGCCATACCGGATCCCGCACCGGAACAAGGACTATACGACCGATCGGACAATGTGAATTTCGCTAGGGAAGGCATCCCTGCCCCTACCTTTAGCCTGGGCTTTACCGCCTTTGATGAGAAAGTGGCGAGGCACTATCACCAACCCTCGGACAGGTATGATAATTTTGACTTGGCTTATGCCCTGTTATATTGGAAATCATATCTACTTTCTGCAGAGAAAATCGCCAACGAGACTGACCAGCCAATGTGGAAGGAAGGCGATAAATACGAAGAGGCAGCCAAAAATCTGTATGGTTTTTAAGCAGTGAAGGATTGTTAATTTTTGCGAAGTTTTTAAGTTTTTAAATGTTAATATTACTATTTGCTTTAATTTAAAGGTAAAAAATGCCCGTGTTTTTTTGGTATGGAGCAAAGGCATTCCTAACTACACACTAGTGATGAAAAAGGGAGTTTTTATTGCTATTATTGGCATGTGCTGCTTATACGGCACTTATGCACAACGGATTACCATCAGCGGAACCCTGAGAGAAGAGGGTACTGGTGAACACCTAATAGGAGCCAACTACACCGAAGGGGACCCTTTTGCCCAGCCGGTCAGGGTATATTCCGAAATAGAGAATGGTTTTGGGGTAGTAATGGGTAGCAGCACTCATGTATTTAAGGCAAAGTAATGAAAGGGGGTAGGCTTACTGAAACGGATCCCGTAATACTTCATCCACCTTCCCGTCCCTAATCACTTTTCCCTCCTCGATGATTATTACCCTATTTGCCAGTTTCTTCACTTCGTAGAAATCATGGGAAATGAGAATGGTAGTCAGTCCTAACCTTTTATGCAACAGCAATATGTCTTGCTGAAGTTTAGCCCTCATAGCAAAATCCAATGCAGAAAGAGGTTCGTCAAGCAGCAACAGCTTTGGCTTCCTAACCAATGCCCTAGCCAAGGCTATACGCTGTTTCTGCCCTCCCGAAAGGAATTTTGGTCGTCTTTCTGAAAAAGCACTCATGTCCACCAAATCCAGCATCTCATCCACCCAAGATTCCTTTTCCCCTTTCGGCAAAGCAAAGGTAAGGTTTCCTCTCACCGTCATATTGGGGAATAATGAATATTCCTGAAAAACCATGCCAATGGACCGTAACCTAGTGGGCAAATTAAGGTTCATCCCACCATTGAACCAGGTTTCCCCATCCACGGAGATTTCCCCCTTATCAGGCTTCAAAAAACCCGCAATCATTCGGATAATACTGGTTTTTCCTGCACCAGAAGGCCCGTAAAGGGCAAGCATTTCCCCCTTCTGGATGGTCAAATCCAACGCAAGTTCAAAAGGGCCATTGGCACCAGATAGCTTTCTATTGGCATGTAGAATAATCATAAAAAGCTTAGGGATTTTCTGTTTTTATAATTGAACAAATAAATCAAGAACAAGGTAAGAAAGGAAAAGATAAGCAAAATCAATGAATAGCGGTTGGCAAGGCCGTAATTCATTGCCTCCACCTCGTCATAAATACTGATCGAAATAACCTGTGTCATGCCCGGAATATTTCCACCTACCATTAAAACCACTCCAAATTCCCCAATGGTATGTGCGAAGGTGAGCACACCTGCCGAAAGAATTGCTCCGCTCATATTGGGTAAGATGACCCGTACAAGGGTATGCCAGGTACTTTTGCCCAAGGAATAAGCAGCCTCCACCAGGGTCTCCGGAACCGACCTGAACCCAGATTGAAGGGGCTGAACCATGAAGGGCATACTGTAAAAAATGGAGGCCACAACCAATCCCTCAAAAGTGAACACCAACCTGAGATTGAAATACTCCTCAAAAAATGCTCCTAGAAAATTTTCAGGACTGAAAAAAACAAGGAGGTAAAAGCCGAGTACAGTCGGGGGTAAGATCAAAGGCATGGCCACCACGGCCTCAAGCATCACTTTATATTTCTTCGGTTTAAACGCCAGCCAATAGGCCAAGGGCACCCCTATAATAAACAGGGCCAAGGTCGTAATACCAGCGAGCTTAATGGTAATCCAAAAAGGGGTAAAATCCATCTTAGTTACGGTTCTTCAAATCCAAAATGAGCAAGGATACCCATCGCCACATCTTGTTGCATAAATTCAAAAAACGCCTTTGCTATAGGGTTGTTTTCCGCTCTTTTCGTAATGACCACTCCCTGTCTTAATGGGGCATGGGCTTCTGATGGAATAAGCGTATAGGAAGCGTTTATTTTTTTCAGATTTGGAGATAAAGCGAGGGAAAGAGCAATAAGTCCCACCTCAGAGGCACCTGTGGATACAAACTGGGCAGTTTGGGAGATGTTTTCCCCGAACACCAATTTGCCTCCTACCCTATCCCATAACTCATAATACCTTAGGGTTTCCTCTGCCCTTTTTCCGTAAGGAGCATGTCTTGGGTTGGCTATGGCTATCTTCTTTACACTTTCAGAAAGCAGGTAATTGGGATCCATAGGATGATCATCAGACTTTTTTGACCAAAAAACCAATCTACCTATAGCATAAAGGTATATTTCTGAACCGGTTTTCCCTTTTTTCTCCAGGTTTTTGGGATACTCCAGATCTGCAGAAAAATAAAGGTCAAATGGTGCACCACTTGATATCTGTTCATACATTTTCCCAGAGGAACCGTAAACTACCTGTATTTGCTGTCTTTGGGGATAATTATGCACAATAGAATCTAAGGCAAACCTAAGGTCTGAAGCTGCCGCAATAATCACCTTATTGTTAGCCGCAGCCTCACGGTAAGGGGCTGAGGTGGTTTCGATTATAGCATCTCCTTCTCGGTGTGGGGATATGGAGCCCTCATTACTCTCATTGTTCCCCACTTTCCCACAAGCTACTATGAACCAAAATAAAGTCAGGAGAAGACTAGCAACCAAACTTTTTCCCATAAGCAATTATCGATATATACAAATATACCAATCGGTTAATAAAAAACCTTCTTTGCAGTGGTTTAAATACTTGAGTAAAACCTCTTCACCTTTTGGGATAATGCTAAATTACCATCTAAGCCTCAAGTAATATTTCCAGGAAACCAAGGGATTACCTTAAAATTAATTGATCAAAATCGAATTTGATGCTAAAGGGTGATCACTCCCAGCTCGGCAAAGCTTGCAGGTTGGTCATCCAGGGTACTTACCGCCTTCAAACGGATATACCTTGCCTGCACGGGGTCAACGTTGATCTCCTGAATTATGGGGCTATTGGCTATATTTCCAAACTCCCCTTCCTTCACCTTCCTCCAGCTCCTCCCGTCTTCACTAACGGCAAATTCAAATTCCTTGATCACCCCGGTCATATAGCGGTTTTGCATAGGGAGATAGGTAAAGCCTTTCAATGTGATCCTATTTCCTAAATCCACCACAGCCTGCCCATCCGCGGAAATGTAGTTGGTGCGTGGGTTTTCATCGATCATATTCCCAGGGGCTTTTCCTTCGCTCAACACTTTCCAGTTTCCCTTAGGAATATCTAATCTTTGAATAGTCGTTTCACTCATCTCCCCATCACTTACAGAGATGGCCCTTATCTCGACCGGGGATTCTACCAATATCGGACTAATGTACAACTCACTGTCAAGTCCGGGCTCTGAACCATCCAGTGTAAAATAAATCTGAACACCGTCCTCTGAGGGTATAAGTGTGACTTCCCCATTTTGACTTCTTTCTATGCTTGGGGGAAGTAATAGTTTTGGGGCTTGAAACAGGGCTAGATTGGCGATGGTAGGACTTGCCTTGGCATCTTCTATATGCAGTCTGACACCCTCTACTTCTTTTTCATCCAGGCGCAATATCCTTTTATAGCCAATGGTACTGCCCTGGCTCCAAGGCACCCATTCCCCATTCACCTTTGCCTGTACCTTAAAAGCCTTTACCCGCTGACCCAGTGGGATATGTTCTTGCACCATCAATCGGTTAACCTTTACTGGCTCGGCAAATTCAAGAACCAAATCACCGGTCAACTGTCCTTCTGGTGCTGCCCAATAGGTTCCCAAGTCGCCGTCCAGTGCCTCCTCAATACCGTATCCCCTTCCCAAGGATATTGATGCCTGCTTTTTTCTTACCTTTTCCACTAAATTGTATTGAAAATCCTCTTTTATCTTGGCGGAAAGCTTTTCAACCTGCGCTATATCGTTTTCATGGATCAATCCACGGGTATCCACGGGGAAATTGAGTAGAAGACTACTGTTTCTTCCTATACTGTAATAGTAGATGTCCAGAAGCTCTGGTAAGGATTTAACCTTATGGTCTTCGTAGGGATGATAGTACCACCCTGGCCGTATGGACACATCTGCCTCAGCAGGCACCCAGTGGGTGCCATTTTCCTGACCTGCCGAATATTTTTCACTGTATTCCGGCATGCCCCCATAGATGGAATCCCGCATCAGATTAGACCAAGTGGTTTCATAAGCAAAGCCATGTTCGTTGCCCACCCATCTTACATCAGGACCGGCATCCCCAAAAATCACTGCATACGGTTGCAATTCCCGGATCATGGCGTAGGTGGTAGGCCAGTCGTAGTAGGTCTTTTTATCCACCCTTCTGTCTTCATTTGCGCCTCCATAATAACCGGTACCCCCATTGGCACCATCAAACCAAACCTCAAAAATATCCCCATAGCCGGTCAGGAGCTCCCTAAGCTGTTCTCTGAACACCTCAATATAGGCTTGGTTCCCATACTCCGGGTGGTTTCTGTCCCATGGAGATAGATACACGCCGAATTTAAGCCCGTGTTTTTCACAGGCCTCCGCTACCTCCTTTACAATATCCCCTTCCCCATTTTTGTAGGGAGAATACTCAATACTATGTGAGGTGGTTGAGGTAGGCCAAAGGCAAAAGCCGTCATGGTGCTTTGCCGTAATGATAATTCCCTTCATTCCATTTTCCTTTGCCACCCTGGCCCATTGATTGACATCTAAGGCCGTGGGATTAAACTGGGCAGGATCCTCCGCCCCTGTCCCCCACTCCATATTGGTAAAGGTGTTCATATTGAAATGCACAAACATATAAAACTCCATATCCTGCCACGTCAGTTGGCGATCACTTGGAATGGGCATAACAGCAGTCGGGGGATCCACCGGTCCACAGGCAAGAACAAAAAACAAGGGAAGACAGCAAGCCAATCGAAAGATCATAGTTAAAGAGGTAATTGGAAGGCCAAAAATACGCAAATCATTAATACGTGGAGGAAAGGCCGTTGATTTTTATACTGGAAAAAGGGGTTAAGAGTGGGAAGCACCTGATTGCAGAAGAGTGGTAGTGGGTAATGGTTAATTGGGTAATGGTTAACTGAAAATTAATAATTATTGCATTGTTATATAGGGCTTATTCTACCCACTCAAATTTTACCGCATCTATAAGGATTAGGCTATCTGCACCATCCGACACTACCTCTACATAGCTGTGTTCGTCCATGGAAAACCGGCCGAGCTCATGGCTTTCCCTTACGTTTACCGTTATTTTTTCTTTTCCGTCCATATGCCTTACCCAAACATCAAAGGCTCCCAATAGTTGGGCTAACTCGGGATATTTATAGGCAGGACTTTCCAGGCTTACGCTATAGTTCCCTTTTTCCAAATAGGGAATAAACCTGATGTATTCCCCCTCCCCTTTTCTGCCATTGATAAGGTAATGGCCTTTTTGACCCTTAGTCCAATCAAAAGGAAACTCCGGAGACAACCAAAAATAATCCGATCTTTGAGTAAAGGGGTCATCGTGATGGACCATTCTTCCTTTAGCTGGCTTTTGCCAGGGGAAATCCACCCTCACTTTTATATATTGGGGAGAGTTGACAAAGGCTTCATGGTAAACCAACACATAGGCCTCGTAAAAACCGTGCTTTTTTATCATTTTTTCGGTTTTGGGAAGAATCTCAATGAGCATATGGTCTTCCTTTACACTTGGTTTTAGTTCCAACCAACCCCTCCCATGAACATAAAGTGCCTCAAAACGGCACTTTCTCCCCTCATCCGGCCCCCATTGATAATGCTCCGGCAAAAGGGTGATGGTCTTTGGAAGAAGGGCTTCTTTCCTATCGTGGTGGCCCCTAAACCGAAGGGTGTTTGTGGTTGGGAATTCACTATCCTGTGTATTGGTTTTCCAAGGCGCAGGAGCATCAAATCCAGGTTCGTCTTCAGCGCTAATGTGTAGAGAGGGAAGGTTTATGGTCTTTCCGGATACGGTGATATATTGTTTAATGGCATGCTTGTCCTGTCCGTCGCTTACCGTAAGGGTCACCGGGTATATTCCTGGCCTGGTATAGGTATGTGAGGGGTTGGGGTGAATACCTATACTACCATCCCCAAAATCCCAATGATAGGTCAATACGCCTCCCCAGAGACCGGGGCGGGAACCCCTACTTTTGAAGTGTATGGTTTCTCCGGTACTTGCCTTGGAAAGGGGATTCATTTTGGCCAGGATTTCCCCTGCCTTTTCCCTGTTGTTGTTGAATATTTCCCAAAAAAACACCCAGGGATCCATAAAGGTCCATTCATGATCCGGTTGCTTGATCCGCCATACAAAGTGGGTGTGGGGGGTGACGCCCGTATAAACCCCTCCGGTATGGGCATAGGTTTCCCCCTGTGCTATGGGCTGGTGTTCTGGGATAAGCAATTCCACCATATGGTGGGTCTGAAGCTGCCAGATATCCCCATTTTCCCAAGTCCTGCTCCCTCTCCAGCGATTGTTGTTGTGCCCTGCCCCTAGGGAATTAAAATAGTAATGGTTGTCGAAATCAATGGGTGCCCACAGCGGGGTATTAGAGGGCATGTTGATGTCCAGTCCGCCATGAAGGTCCGCCCCAAAATAGGGTCCCATCCAGACATCATCCCCCTGGTAGGCATCCGCCACCTTCAGCCTTCTGTCAGGCACCGGACACCAATTGGTCAATGTTTGTGGACTTATGGGCTTTCCCAAATCCTGAAAAGCAAATCGCGCTTGCTTCTGGGGCAAACAATCCCCATGGTTTTCATTGAAGTCCTCCCCCAATGACCGTAGTCCGTCAAACCAAATCTGTACCCCATTTACCGTGTAGGGCTCATAAAAGGATTGCTGTACGGGCACATACCTCAGCATCTCCATCTCCTGCCCATCCACTTTTACCCTGCTGATCATATTGAAAATGCTTCCATTTTTGTTGGCTCCTTGCTTGGTGTCTTTCAGGGTAGAAAAAACTATATTGTGCTGGGAAGAGAGAAATTCAAAGTGCAAGGTGTCCCCATTGGATTTGATATAGCTTACCTTGTCCCCAGCGTCAAGTTCTATTACAGTGAGGGTAGATTTGGAAGATAAAACAATGGGATTTGCCAATAACCGCAGATTGGACAAGAGAAAGGAGATAACAATCAAAAAATAAAAGTTGAAATGATTCATAGCTGGAATATAAATGGGGCTGTGTATATATTTAAACCTTGTTCTTTATTGCCTTCCCGGTACTCATCTGATACAATACGTCTGGGCACAAATCAATTCCATTCTCCCAGACTACAGTATCAAATTCCTCGTCAAGTTTTACTTTTTTAAAGGTAGAAGGATCTTTTAATTCAGCGAACTTTGAAATGGGATTACTGCCCAATTCATTTAATTTTTCTGTCAAGTCTACTGTGCGAATTTCTTCCGTATTAAACCTTAACGTCAACCTATAAGGCTCAACATCAACTATTTCCTTTATT
>PXCO01000035.1 GCA_003565295.1 Cyclobacteriaceae bacterium | reverse complement strand
TCAGAAGCTACTTCATCAAATGATTGCAACAAGGATGCTTCAAGCAGGATTTCAGGTAACTCTCCTTTAGGGTCAAAAGAGGTAGGGGAACCACAGGAGAAATACAGAAATGGGAACAAAAAGAAAACCAGGATTATTCGGGGGGCATTCATGGGGTGGGAAGGTAAAAATAAATACAGGGGAAGATAGATTAAAGGATACCGGAACGATGCCCGGTACCCATTAAAGGATTTCCTAATAGGTTAGCCAAAGAACTGCTTAAGGCCGGCTATCCTTTCATCAAGCTTTGCCTCCACAGCCCTATAGGCCTCCCTATTGGGGAGTTTTTCGTTGACAGAGATATAATACTTGATTTTCGGTTCGGTACCTGAAGGCCTTGCAGAAATCTTGCTGCCATCTTCCAGGTAGAACTGTATCACATTGGACTTGTCCAAATCAAGGGTTTCTTCGCTGCCCTTAACCAGGTCGTAGACTTTGCTTTCTTTTACATCCACTATCTTGGCCACTTTTACCCCGTTAATGGATTCGGGTCTGTTGCTACGGAACCCATGCATAAGCTGCTGTATTTGTTCCGCACCATCCTTTCCTTTTTTGGTAATGGAGATCAGGGATTCCTTGTAAAACCCGTACTGCATATAGATCTCCGCAAGCACATCTATGAGGTTCATGCCCTTAGCTCTATAAAAGGCGACAATTTCCGACACTACCGCACATGCGGATACCCCATCCTTATCCCTCACAAAGTCGCCGATAAGGAATCCATAGCTTTCCTCACCCCCAGCTATAAATTGTTTATTACCCTCCAATTCCCGGATTACCGCGGCTATATTTTTAAACCCTGTAAGGGTGTCGTAGTAAGTTACTCCAAAACCTCTACTGATTACCCCTATCAAATCGGTGGTCACAATGGTGCTGACCACAAATTGGTCTCCGGTAAGCCTTCCCGTTTCCCTCCATTTGTTCAACAGATAATAGGTAATGATGGCACCGGTTTGGTTTCCATTAAGCAGTTCATATTCACCATTTTCATTGGGGATTACGGCTGCATAGCGGTCTCCATCCGGATCACAGGCCAATACCAGGTCTGCTTTTACCTTTTTTGCCAGGGATATGGACATGTCCAATGCCGCTGCCTCCTCTGGGTTGGGATATACCACCGTTGGGAAGTTTCCGTCCGGTTCGATCTGTTCCTCCACCACGTGGATGTTTTCAAAGCCGAAAACTCTCAGAGCTGCCGGCACCATTTTACCGGATGCCCCGTGAATAGGAGAGAATACAATACTCAAATCCTTCTGGGTGAGCACAGCTTCCGGTGAAAGGCAAAGCTTTTTCACTTCGTCCAGATAAATAAGGTCAAAATCTTCCTCTATATAACTGATGAGACTGTCATCTTTGTCCCATTTCACATCGTCGATGGATTTTATTTTCATCACCTCAGCGATGATGTTTTTGTCATGTGGAGGCACCACCTGTCCTCCATCATCCCAGTAAACCTTGTAGCCATTGTACTCCTTGGGGTTGTGGGATGCCGTGACCATTACTCCGCTTTGGCATTCATAATGTCTGATGGCAAAGGAAAGCATGGGTGTAGGGCGCATCTCCCTGAAATATTTCACCCCTATCCCATTTGCTGTGAGCACATTGGCTGTGGTGGATGCAAACAAGGTGTTGTTAATTCTGGAATCATGGGTGATGGCAACCTGGATGTTTTCACCGGGAAAGGACTGCAACAAGTAATTTGCCAACCCCTGGGTGGCCATACCAACCGTGTACACGTTCATCCGATTGGAACCCACTCCCATTAGGCCTCTCAGTCCTCCGGTACCAAATTCAAGATCCCGGTAGAAGGCATCTATTAAATCAGCGGGGTCTTCGGCGGCCATAAGAGCCTGAATCTCGCTCCTGGTTTCGGCATCAATGTTACTGTCTAGCCAAGATTGGGCTTTTGCAATGATTGTGGCATCTGTCATATTAGTAAAAAGTTAGTTTTCAACTCGTTTAATGGATTTTGAAAATTTAATAATATTTTAGGACTAAATGTAAGGAAAAATTCTTTTTTTCGGTTTTGGCTTTAATGTTGTAGGTAATGCGTACTCGTTTGGTAGGCCTTTTGTAAATTTACAACTACCTTTGTGGCCATAAAAATTGGGGTTATAAAGATTCTTTTAGAGAAAATTAACAGTTAAAAACTATGGATTTAAATCAGTTGGACAAAGACCTGACAGCTATCACGGAACTTCGCATCCAGCTAAGCAAGATCACCTATGCCGACCCGGAATACGATGATATAGAGGAGCAACTGCATGATCTTGAGGATCACTTTAATGATGTGTACGGCGATGAATTGGAGGCAGAGCTGGAAAAAATTTATGATGCCTTGGACTCGGACAATGAGGTGTTGCTTCCTTCCGCCTATCTGGCCAATAGTTACACTCCCATGCTCCCAGATGCCAATGGTGTGGTAACTTATGAGGTGAAAGGCAGAGAAGGAGTTCCCATTGAATCCGAGCAATTTGACGGGCAGGATGTAAGGATCGTGCTCGTTCCCAATCCCGCCAGGTTCGTGATGCAAATCAATGGAAAATCCCTCAAAGACCTTTGGAGGTCCAGGTAGGGGTGTTTTTTTATTTTTTACGCTTATATGACCGTGTTGAAAAGATATAGTGCGTGGTTTTTTTATCTCTTACTTGGGTTACTGGCATCCTGTGCTTACCTGGCACAATTTACGCAAATAGGGAAGGAAAACACTAGCGAAGAAAGGGCTGAGGATGTGTCAGATACTGGTGAAGAGGATAATGCTCCTCTTGCTACTTTGCGAATAGGCCCTAGTGTGGATGTGGACATTCAGGTTGGAGTGTATTTCATGCCCTCATGGAACGTTTCTTCAGACCCGGACAAGGATATAGACAGCTTCTGGGGCTGCTTAAGGGGTAGGGAGGACTGCGCTTTCTTAAAGGATCCGGCAGCCTGGGGGCCGCAAGGCAGGATTTTCAACCGGAGGTACCCTTACGAAGGGCCTTTTTTGGATAAAAAACCGCATCCTTCTTTGAAAGGTTTTTATAAAAGGGACGACCCGGAGGTCGCCAGACAGCAGTTGATCTATATGAAGGAGTATGGGGTTGATTTTTTTGCCTATAACTGGTTTTTCGGTCGGCATTACTACTACCACAGGGATTTTGCCCCACAATCCCGGATCTTTTACCCCCAAGGCTGGGAGGTGGATAAGGACAGGTCTGGAAGGGTGAAGGTGCCAGGGGCGGAGCAGTGGGAGGACCAACTCAAGGTGCTTCTGGAGGAGAATGACAAACTTCCTCCCGACAAAAAAATAAAATTTGTGCTCAATTGGTGTGACGACAGTGAGGAAAACTGGATACGTTGGTTGGAAATAGGGTCACCCAAAAACCTGAATGCCAAGATAAATTATCCTGGTGAGAAACCTAATCGGCAACTTTATCTGAGGGTACACGATAAGATTACCTTGTGGTGGATCAATGAGTACTTCAAGAGACAGGATTACATGAAGGACGAAAATGGTAGGCCCATAATGTATATTTATTTTCCTCATGATACGGAATCAAGGGCATCCTACCACGATGTGACACTCGAGGAGCTCCTTAAAATGTCAGATGCATTGGCCAAAAAGGAGGGTCTTCCTGGCATTAAGTTCATTGCCACCACTTCAGGT
>PXCO01000250.1 GCA_003565295.1 Cyclobacteriaceae bacterium | reverse complement strand
ATGGGGTTCCCTTTCGCTGTTGTCGGTGGTGGCTCATCATGTGACCAGCTCAGGATCAGGTCATTGCCGGCAAGGTCATAGCTCAGGTTCTCCGGCGCATACATATATTGCAGGGCTATGTCGGTGGCAATCGTGTCGCCGGCCGAGACAGTGATTGGCTCCGTGCTGTAGGGTGTGTGGTTTATCAGCTCTGCGGTCAGTGTATAGGTGCCTGCCGGAACATGCAATTGATACCAGCCTGTTTCATCGGGATATGTGTAAAGGCTATCGGCCGATATCAGCACATCCTGAACTTCTGCCGTGCCCCCGTTCAGGGTGACCTGCCCCTCAAAAACAGCAAACTCCTGGTAATAGGTCATGCCTGCCAGAACAACATCATCTACATACCAGTAGTTGATATTCCAGGAGTTGCCCTCAAATGTCCAGGCTATCCTGAAATCTTCCGAACCGGCATCGCCATTCTCGATCAGGGTCTCCTCCGATGTAGCGGGTATGTCAGAGGCGGGAAAAGAGATCAGCTCGTTCCAGGTGTCGCCGCCATCCGGAGTAGTTTCCAGTTTCAGGGTGTAGTCTCCCGAGAAGTCATTGACATGATGTTTGAAGACCAGGGATAGCATGTCGTATTCAGATGTATTGATGACCGGAGAGATAAGCCTTTGTGTTGCCTCTGTTGCAGGGCTGTAATGAAAACGGGCTTCCGGGGCTTCTCCTCCGGCATGGTTCGAATTGCTCTGGTTCCAGTTGACCTGCCCCGAAGAGGAGGTGGTTTCCCATCCTTCCGGAAGCCACGTGTCAAAGCTTTCCTCAATGAGATATGTGTCGGCTACATAGGCGCTGATTTCAATTTCAAACGTATCGACACGCATCAGGTTAGTATCCGAGTAGGCTTCCGCTTCAAACTGTGCGTGGTATCCATCCGGGGTCTCAAAAGATGAGGACGCCGTAAATGTGAATGTTGCGGTTTCTCCAGGTTCTATCGGATCGTATTGATCCGATGTGGGAGAGCCGATTGCGACGTATTCACTTTCCGTGGTAAGTGTGGCAAAAAGATCAGGCAAAGGCTCGTTGCCATTGTTTTGATAGATTAGGTGCAGTTCAACCTGTTCGCCGGGTTCAAATACACCGTTGTCATTGCCGTAGGTAGAATCGTCCACCTCAACGCCCACAAAGCCAAGGGGCCCGGTGATCGTAAAGCGATGTGGGTCGTAGTGTCCGATGTAGGGGTGGTTTTCTCTCCTTCCCGTGGCATCGGCTGCAGAAATGTAGTAAGCAACTTCAGCACCGACATCCTGTTGTGGGATTTCTGCAGTGAACCGGTGATCGTTCCCCTCCGTCATGACAATGCCGGAAAAATCCCCGCCATTTACCTGGTAATATACCTTCACGGAATCAGTATACAGCGTTTCTCCGCTTTTAGGTATGATACGTGCTTCTATTTCATAATCATCATAAGCCTGCTGGTCCTCAATGATGGGCATGTGATGAACATAAAGCATTTCGCTGTCGGCGATTTCTCTTACCCGGCAGTGCAAGGCATCGGTCGACCACCAGCCCGTGTGATAAATGCCATATACAGTATAGCCGGGCATGGCAGCTTCGTAAGCAGCGATTGCGTCATCGTCGTGAGGGCTTCCCGTTGTCGGAACGTAAACCCTGTCGTTGAGAATCAGTGAATTGGTGTATGGCTCATCATTGGGTGTGTAGACGCGATACACGGTAAAAGGTGTGCCGTACGAGGAAATTTGCGATTCAAAGTATTCTACCGCCTGTTCTGCCAGGTCGTAATAGGGGTGACTTGAATCCACTTCACGGATCATGATCTTATCGGGGGCAAGAAACTTCGCCCAGGTGTCGATGTGACTCAATCCGCCATGAATGTTCGGAACCACGTGATAGTCATCTATTCCCAGGTATAGCTCCATGATGCTGTCAACTTCGGCCGGTTCCAGGCTGGAGTTGACATTGTAGACGGCATTTGTCGAAGCACCGATGCCCATTCCCGTAGACATGAAATCACCTCCGGTATGTACCAGGCCCATGTGGTGATAATTGAAGTCGTTTTCATCGGCAAATACTCCGGGGATGGCATTATCCTGGGGGCGCGGACGGTCATATTGAAAGTCGACGATGCCAAACTCGTTGTTATCGTCAAAAATGTACCAGGGGCCGTAATCGCGTGTCCAGATAGAATTGGTGGGAGCGATGATGAAGCTGGCATTATCCATGTTAACGTCATGGCTTTGGTATTCGCTGATGGCCTGATCTTTAACGCTTTGGCTTGCCACGATGCTGACCACCTCCACTTCTTCCGACATCAGGGCCACGAGCGAATAGGGAATACCCAGGGGGTAGCGTATCAGGGCACCGCTCATCGGTTCAAACTCGGCAATGCTGCGTACAGGATATGCCGGGGGCTCCGTAGGTGATTTGTCCTCGAAAATTTCGTGCAGTCTTGCCTTCTCTTCTTCGGTGAGATGCTGGGGAAGGAAGCCATCCTGGTATTTTTGCTGGGTGTGAGCAGTGTGTCCGGTAATTAAGATCAGGAAAAGTAATAAAAGTCGCTTCATAATGTATGGCAAAAAATTTAAGCGAATCTAAGAAAAAAATCCATTGCCCTGATCTTATGCCCTCAATTGTGCCATTGGCAATCGCCCTGAGTGTTGCCAAATTACATATGGCATTGACAGGTGAGAAGAAACTGAAACCCATATATCAAGGCAGATATATCGAATATTGTATTTATATAATTGAAAAAATTTAAACAATTGTTTGGATATTATTCAAAAAATCAGTAAATTTCAGGTGTCTTCTTTAATTAAAGATTACATTTCAGTTCTCTGTTAATCTCTGCGGTTCTATTTTTAGTTGTCTCATACTTTCGTTTAGTATAAGGTTTACCTGTTTTTTACTAAAAACAAAAAGTGTCCTTTGGTTGCATTGGAACTGGCGATATTCGTCAACCATGCCGGATGGTACGTTTTTAAAAGCCACAGGGTTGGGAATTCTGGGTTTTACAATAATTATTCATCGCGGATATATGCTGCTGAGCATATGCGGCAATATTTCTTACACCTTCAAGGTGAACAAGTATGTGTCAAAGGCTAAAATCTTCATCATGAAAAATCTTATATTCTTTTTGGTTTCGTGTGTCCCATTCATTCTTCAAGCACAGCAAGGCTTTGTGGTGACAGGCGGAGATGCTGCAGAGACCGGCGGTTCTGTCAGTTATTCTATCGGGCAGGTTTTTTACAAGACCCACTTGGGTACGGAAACTTCTATTGTTGAAGGCTTGCAACAACCTTATGAGATCTATAGCATTACTTTCATTGAAGATACAGACAGTGTTGAGCTTGTCGTGTCAGTTTTCCCAAATCCTGTCATGAATACGCTTTATGTCACAGTTAAAGAAGCAGGCAATGTGTTTCCTTATGAGCTGTCCTGCCGGATTTTTGACATGCATGGTCTTCCGGTAATACATCGTAAGGTGTTTAAAAGGGAAGCAGCAATTGATATGGCTTACTTGCCACCAGGAATCTATGTTCTGAAAATCCTGGCCGGGGAGCGGCAGGTCATGGTTTTTAAAATTATCAAGAAATGCTTTTATTGCCATCATTATTTCTCTCTTTTTTTCAGTGTTTAAGATATAGATACTACAGGTTCCATGTCTATTTCCTTCTCCGTATGAAAAACTATTATTTTTTAACTTT
>PXCO01000026.1 GCA_003565295.1 Cyclobacteriaceae bacterium | reverse complement strand
GAGATACGCTTAGATGAACCCTTGGGAGAAAAAATCGGGGAAGGCACTTTTGGTATCACTGCCAAGAATTTTCCGGCCAATCGCCCTCAAAATTGGGAGCGATTAACCATTCCCGTGAAAAAAGTAACAGGGCATCGGGATGTTTATCTCTATTTCCAAAAAGACAACACCTTTGCCCAAGACCTGGTACGGGTGGATTGGCTCTTTTACCACCTTGATGATGCCCCCTATAAAAAGTTATCCATGGATGTTCAGGACGCTATTGAGGACCTGTATGAAATAGAGGCCGTTCATACTCCTATTTTCCAAGAATTAGAGGGAGAAAAGCAAAGGCAGTCCTTTGTTTTTGCCAGGGGAGATTGGAGAAGTCCAGATGAGGAAGTGGAGCCAGGCCTTCCTGCAATTTTAGGGGACCTGGCCGATTCGTTGCCTCCACGTCTGGCCTTTGCCCATTGGCTGGTGCACCCCAACAACCCCCTCACGGCTAGGGTAATGGTGAATAGGATATGGGAACAGATTTTCGGTTTTGGTCTTATTGAAACCATGGAGGATTTTGGTAGCCAGGGCTTTGAACCCACCCATCCGGAGTTATTGGACTGGCTGGCCGTACGCTTTATCCACACGCACAACTGGTCCATGAAAAGCCTGATCAAGGAGATCCTGATGTCGGCTACCTATAGACAATCCTCCCATGTGACTGAAGAAGCCCTGGAAAAAGACCCGTATAACAAATACCTCTCCAGGGGTTCCAGGACAAGGCTACCTTCAGAGACCTTGAGGGACCAAGCCTTGGCCATAAGTGGTCTTTTAGTACCTGAAAGAGGCGGCCCCAGCGTAATGCCTTATCAGCCGGAAGGACTAAGGGACTTCAGCGGGGTGTTTTGGCACCAAAGTGAGGGAAAGGACAAATACCGAAGGGCCATCTATACCTATTGGAAACGTACAAACCCCTATCCTTCCATGGCCACCTTTGACAACCCCTCCAGGGAGGTATGCACTTCCAGACGCATCAGAACCAACACTCCCCTACAATCACTGGTTTTGCTCAACGATCCTGCGTATATTGAAATGGCAGAGGCCTTTGCCAACAAAATTCACCGTGAACACCCCGAGGATATAAAGAGGGGAATTGCCACCCATTTGCAGTTGATCACCGCAGTGCCTCCTGCAAGGGAAAAGGTGAAGGTGTTAACCTCGCTTTATCAAGAGGCCCTGGATGACTATCAAACTCAGGAAGTGGCAGAGGAAGAGGCCCGGCATCTGGCACTCACCCTGGTCTGCAATGCCATGTTTAATTTAGACGAATTCATTAACCGAAGATAATCCCATGAACTTACTGCAAGAAGCCTTATACCGAAAGGCGGCCTATAACAGCCGCAGACATTTCTTGAAACAGTGCAGTTCAGGTATGGGAGCCATGGCCCTGGGTATGCTTATGGGTTGTGACAAGCTGATTCCACAAACCCCAAGACCGAGCAAAAACGCCTTCAATGGACTCTCCCATTTTGCGCCAAAGGCCAAGCAGGTAATCTTTTTACATATGGCCGGTGGCCCATCCCATCTGGAGCTCTTTGATTTCAAACCGGAACTGAAAAAACTCGATGGGCAGCCTACCCCCAAGTCCCTGATGGAAGGTAAGGAGTTTGCCTTTCTCAAAGGCACCCCCAAGCTTCTGGGGCCTCAGGCCAGCTTCGCACAACACGGCGGTTCCGGGGCTTTTGTCTCCGACTATATGCCTGAATTTGCCAAAATGGTGGATGAGGTGAGTTTTTTAAAAGCCATGCATACCGATGAGTTTAACCATGCCCCTGCCCAGCTCCTTATGCATACGGGCAGTGCCAGGCTTGGTAAGCCAAGTATGGGAAGCTGGACCGTCTATGGCTTGGGTTCCGAAAACCAAAACCTCCCCGGCTTCGTGGTGCTGACCTCCGGGGGTGGGGGTTCCATCAGTGCCGGGAAAAGTGCCTGGGGAAGCGGCTTCCTGCCTACCATTCACCAGGGAGTGCATTGCAGGTCCAAGGGAGATCCTGTCCTCTTTCTCTCCAATCCCGGATATATGGACAGTGGGCTGAGAAAAAAATCCATCGATGCCATCAATGAGATCAATCGGCTAGAACACGAACAAGTAGGCGACCCGGAAATCCTTTCCAGAATTTCCCAATACGAATTGGCATTTCGCATGCAAAGTGCGGTACCCGAGGTAATGGACATCAGCTATGAACCTGCCTATATCCATGACATGTACGGCACTGAGCCCGGAGAGGGTTCCTTTGCCAACAATTGCCTATTGGCCAGAAGGCTGGTGGAACAGGGGGTGCGCTTTATACAGCTTTTTGACAACCGATGGGATACTCATGGCGTGGGTGCCGGAAACGGAGTAGGCGAAGGCATGAGAAGATCCTGTAAGGCCATAGACCAACCCATAGCCGCACTACTTCAGGACTTGAAGCAGCGGGGCCTATTGGAAGAGACCCTGGTGGTTTGGGGGGGAGAATTTGGCCGGACGCCCATGATGGAAGCCAGAACCGGAGAAGGGTTTGATGGCAGGGATCACCATTTGGAGGCATTCACCATGTGGATGGCGGGTGCCGGTGTGAAGAAGGGCTATGTATATGGGGAGACCGATGAAATCGGCTATTATGGCACCTCGGGACGTACCCACGTGCATGACTTGCAGGCCACCATCCTCCACCAACTGGGTTTCGACCACGAACGGTTAACGTATGAATTTCAGGGCAGAAATTTCCGGCTTACGGATGTGCATGGAAGGGTGATTCATGAGGTCCTGGGGTGATGGCATTCTTCTGATTGATCAAAATATAACATTAGGTATTTACATATCGCCAACCAGTAATTGTGAAAATACGTTGTATTTATTGAAGTTAATGTCTAATTTAGATCTATGGGCTTGATAAAAACTTTACTTAGTATTCCAAGAAGGAAGAAAGAAACTGATTATGATAAAATCAAGGTTACTTCCAATGGTACTTTCTACATGGAAAGTAAAGATTTGTTTGGCAATAAAGAAGAAGCACTGGAATTACTTAAAAAATTAGAAGAGGCAGTTAATGTTTACAAGGAAAGACAGGTCAAAATAAAAGACAAATAAATGCCGCGCTTAGATTTGCTTCTGTTTCCTCTACTTGGTGGGTATTTATTTTTAATTAGCTTCAAGATAACTAAGTTTTACCATCAAAGGATAGAAAGGCAGAGATTGATTTTTAATGCACTAATAGCAGCAATTTTTTTAACAATTTTGGCTTTAGCCTTTGATAGATTGATTTTACAAATACCTTATATTCAACCAATTAGAAATTGGTTTATAAGTTTAAATCCTTACACAACTTTGCCTGGATTAAACTTTTCCTTGCTGATTTTTTTTCTTGCTCTTCCACTTGCTTGGGGACTAAATATTTTATTGCCCAATAAAGCCTCAATGCTTTATGTAGTAGAAAGGTGGGGCAATCAAATTGAGTTATTGTTCTGGAAATCATTAAATGCAAAAAAAGATTCAGAAAAACTATTGATGCTTACGACAAAGTCCAACAATGTTTACATAGCATACATCAATAGAATATCTGATCCCATTGGCGATCCATTTGTTACACTAATACCAAATCTTAGTGGTTTCAGAGAAAAAAATACCCTCGAATTGATCATTACAACAAATTATATTGAAGTTCTTAAACATTTTATAGATGAAAACAAGGTTCACCTAATTGATGAAAAGTTAGGAGTTACGATTCCCATTG
>PXCO01000040.1 GCA_003565295.1 Cyclobacteriaceae bacterium | reverse complement strand
CAGGCTCGATTTCATGTGTTTATAATTTCTTTTCAGCGGTCATTACCTGTCCCGAACTTGTTTCGGGAACTTGCCCCGTACCGCAGGTCGGGGTGGAATGCCCAGAATAATCATCACCCTGTGTGAGAACTTTTCTTATGGGCATTTCATGTGTTTATAATTGTCTTTCAATGGTCAGACCTGACTGTCGTCAGGCAGGTGGAATCTCCCATCTCCCCGATAGCTATCGGGGGGGCATCCCTGTGTGTGACGTTTCTCGTCATGCTCAATTTAAAGTTAAATTCTTACCTGTTTTTGTACGGTACAAAAATATTTTATTAAAAACTTTGAGTTTAAAACAAATAAAATAAGGCATTCATAATTTCCCAAAGTTAATAAAATATTTTTCTAGTTCTATTATCAAATAAGTAGATTATAAGGGTTTCTCCAAAATACCTTCGGCCAAGATTACTCCTAACCCTTCCCTCTTGACTGCCGAATCATGCAGCTTTTATCCTCATTTTGTAGCATTCCTCTACGGAAAGGCCTTGCTGCTCTCAAATTCTGAAACTCCAGATTATGCATTTTAGCATATCTCATTGCCTGTTTTCAGTTAAGCCGGGGGTTTTTTCTGGAAATATATTTGCCCAAAACACAGAAACTTATCATTTAATATAGGTTTTCATGAACCCGTTGAAGGTGTAATGAAGGAAATAATAGGCAGATTGAGCAATATTTAAACCCTCAACATCCCGATATACTTTCCATTGATATTTGGAGGCCACCCATTTATTGCCGGATATGGAGTTATTCCTTACCCTATATTTTGCTAGGACTTTAATAATTCCAGTAGCTTCAGGAGTGATTTTTAGAATTTTAAGCCATAAAGCGAAATCTTGCCTTTTTAAAATATCTGGAAGGTATACCTTCCCCAGGGAATCCACGTCATAAATAGCAGTAAGGCACCCAATAGAACAGGTCTTGAGCAAATCCGAATAACGCACCTTGTTAGGAGCTAGCACCGGGCCTAGATCCTTTCCATTTTCGTCCATTCGGTCATAGGAAGAAAAGACAAAAGGAACCCCCAGTTCCAACATTTTAGACACTTGAACCTCAAGTTTATCTGGATACCATAGATCATCTCTGTCCAAGAATGCGATAAACCTACCTTTGGCATTAGCTATCGCCTTGTTTCTTGTTTTCGCTGGACCAAGGTTTGATTCGTTATGAAATAATTTAATTCTAGCATCCTTCTCAATATATTTTTCAACAATTTCGACTCCGGAGTCTATAGACCCATCGTTTACCACTAGCATCTCAAATTGGGTGTAGGTCTGAGAAAGCACCGATTCTATGGTCTCCCCAATGAACGGGCCAGCATTATGCAAGGGGGTAATGATAGACACTAATGGCTTTTTCATTACTTAAGGTTTGAGTAAATTTCCAATAAATGTTTCTTTTCCACCTCCCAATTAAACTTTGATTGAGAGAGCCGCTTGCCATTTTTAATCATTCGCTCTCTTAGGGACTTATCCTCATAAAGGCGATTTATGGCCTCTTTGATTTCTCCGATATCATTAGGATCAACAGCAATACCGCAATCATTCCCCTCTATCAATTTTTTCCAAACCGGGAAATTAGTGCATATAATCGGAAGGCCATTAGCCATATATTCAAAAAACTTGGTCAATTCCTTTTTTTCATAATGGGGAGTCTTGGGGAAAATAGCTAATCCCGCAACCCAACTTTTTTCGACATACTTCTTCTTGATTTCAGCAAATGGGATGAATTCACCTTTACCGATTATCTCCAAATTTTCTGAATGCGGACCAGCAATTTCCTTCATTTTTTCTGCCAATTCACTGGGGCAATAACCAATGAAAGTGATTTTCACATCTGGTAATGCTTTAATAATTTTACTTTGGGTAAAAGCTCCTCGAACCTCAGTGACATTCCCAGTATAAATCAATTCTTTCCCCGCAACCTGGATGGGGTAGGTATCGGTTCCTTCATGTCCAGAAGTTGAAAGTACGGGGTAGTTGAGTACCAAATGCCCCGCAGGAAACCGCTCTTGATAATACTTTTCAGCCAAGATCACAGTGCATTTTTTGGAAAAGAATTTTTCAATGCTGTTAAACCCGCGAGCAACTATACCTTTTAGGAACTCTGGTAAATATTTCTTTTGACCGATGCCTGTTACATAGTCTTCATGCACATCGTAAATAACTTTTTTACCTCTTCTTGAAAGTATAAAAGCATATGGCAATAATTCAGGATCATGAATTTGATAAACATCGGGGTTCAATTGATTGGCTTTTGTATATACAGCAAAAGCTTTTACCAACATCCTGTTCAAAAGGTTTTTACTTTCTCCAACATCATATATTTTGACCCCTTGAAAAATTTCCTCTCCCTTCCCATCTGCTACAATTAAGGACACCTCATGCCCAGCATTACTAAGTGAACAACACTGCTTAAGTAAAATTCGATTGTCATAGCGGGGGTGAACACTGCTAAGATGTACTATTTTGAGCCTAGGCATGATTGGCCTTTTTATTTTGATACAAATAATTAAGCATAATCCCTAAAGTACCGTAATATAAAACAACAAACCTGGGCTGATCTGTTATTACACTTGAGATGGAAGATACAGGCAAAGTGATGCAGAAAATAGAAAACGCTAAAAAAAATGATGCATTAACATACGAATTATCTGCTATCGCCTTTTTATAACATTTTATACTGTAGTAATAGTTTGCTATCAGGATTATTACATATACAGTGATCCCAATTATCCCATATCTATATAGATATAATGCATAAAATGATTCTAGTTGGGGGCCGGTGGCCTTTCCTATACCCGCTCCTAACAAAGGAAAGGAAGACTGATTTTCAATCACCCATAGTAATTGTTGATAACGAATGTTAGCTGATCCACCCCCCGTCTCAGAAACTCCTCCTTTTTCTATCAAAGCTGAGATCCCCAAATATAAATAGGGGTAGGTGGATTCTACCCAAAATAAAATATGTTGAATACTTAGTGCTATTACCCCTAAGAAAATAAAGAAGGTTATATAGAAGCTTTTCTTATTAGGGAATTGCTCAAAACTCCAATAAATAAAAAAAAGATAGACCAATGACACTGCTAATACTATTATCATTGTCCTGCTCTGTGATGCTAATATACATATAACAGATAATAAACTAAAAACCAGATTTAATACTTTCCTTTCAAACAAATACCTGAATAAAAAAAAATAAAAGGAAAATATCATAAATACAGCATAAAAGTAGGTTACCCCAAATGAACCGGTGGCTTTACCCAATAATATTGCTCTATTTGATTTATAAATTGTGGTACTGATAAAGTTACCTATTCCACCTGTAAAGGCTTCGACGAAAGAATAAAAGATGACAATTACAAAAATAGATTTGTAATTATTAACTATATATTTCTGAATTTTACTGTTGTCCCATTGAACCGATGCAAAGACAAAAAAAACGAGAAGAATGTAAATGGGTTTATGGAATTCGAAGAGATCCCGGATAGAAACGTAACTTAACTCGAAGAATATGGAGATAATAATTAAACCGGAAAAAATGAGAAAAACAACCACACCATAAATGAAGTGGGTGAATTTCAGTTCTCTCCTACTCGCCACCAAATAAATGACCATTAGGCCAATGGCAATTGCTACCAGGAAAATGTCACCTAGCCTTCCCCCTGTAGTTCTTGTGAAAGTTGGGAAAGTTGGGAATAGGTAAATAAAAAATAAGAAAACACTAAAAAAGGAATATTTATCGATCCTACTCATATCATGCCCAAGGCCAATTCATAGGTTCTTGAGGTAAGTGTCAATGGGTCGGGTGTATTATATTGAAACAAATTTGCATTTTCATCAAATGTATGGCGAATTTGAAACCCTAGCATCTTACCCAACTTTTTTTCAAATCCCTCTGGTACATTTGAAATCTCTTTAAATTGCTTTGCAATTAGTGGGAATTCGAAAGCTGGGGAATTGTAGGAATAGGCATATTTATTTCCCTTAAGAGATTCTATGAAACGATCACTCCACGCATAATCCAAGGATTTTAAAAATTTGGTTGTCTTAAAAAATGGATGCTTAGGGAAGTGATGATGAATTCTTGCCAGCGCAAAGAGGTTGTAAAGGTGATAACCGATTTCTTTTTCTATGACCTTCGACTTGTTTTTTCGAAGATAATGCTCATATTTTTTTTTGAGAAGAATGTTTTTCAAAGTTTCTCCTTGAAATACATGCTGAATGAGTCCGTTTTCCCGAACCTGGAAAGATCTTATTTCCAAATAATCCAAAAAAGAAAGTACATTCCTTTGAATATCTGTGTCTCTTATTTCTGAAATAATAGAAGCATACCACAATTGATGGTTAAGGGTATAATCTATTTTCTGTTTACCCAATTCCGCATCCTGCCCATACCAAGCATTCACTTTTTTTGAAAATCTAAACTTACTGGCAAAATTTCTGGCCAAATCCCCATATTTCACCCTATCTAGCACAATTGATGCAGTATTAAATGCCTCAATAATCCAAGCTTGACCGATTACCCCATTATTTGTGTCTTTACCGATCTTATATCGCATTACAAAAATTCCATCCCTATTGATATTCTTGTTGTCAATCAAATAATTAAGATAGTGCTCAGCCCTAATCCGGTAATTTTCATTTTTTGTTACTTTGAACAATACCAGGAAAATAATGGAAGCATGCGCTGTGTTCCTTGCAGGTGATTCAAGGTCAAAATATGGCCCGTTGAATCCTCCTGGTATAAAAGCTGACATATGATTAAGCTTAACCGTCTTATCAATAAGTCCTAATGCCACCTTTTTAAGTATTTCTAAATTAGACATGGGTTCGCGCATTTCATTTTTTAAATAACCCAATAAGAATACCTGCTGCATTAACAGCTCTCAATAGACTCCCCAACACAATTAATTTGATTATACTTTTATGCATAAAGTAATTTTGGCTTGCATTAATCTCATTTCTTATGGCAATAGGGTTAGGGGGTATCCAGAAAAGTAAAAATCGCTTAATAAAATTAGGCAGAAAGGTACCTTCTTCTCTCCATACTCTGGGCTGTCCTTTTGCTACTCTAAACTGCTTCTTAACTAAGGCCCCGAAACCCCTTGGAGTCATAAGTGCCATTGCTTCCTCACAGAAACCGAGCTTAAACCCCGATTTGGTGGCTTTCATGGTCCATCTCAAATCTCCTCCGGACCTCAATCCCTCAGGAAAAAAACCAATGCTCTCAAATACCTCTTTTTTTATAAATAAATTAGTGGTTTTGGCAGCGTTCCTTTCGAGAATAGCCGCCTTCATTCTGATATTAAACAGGGAATCATAATATTTTGCTACCGATTCTCCCTCCTTTATATCAAATTTTACCCCTCCACCTACCAAGGATAGATGTTTGTTGGTTTGAAAGCAACCTATTGCTTTAGTCAGCCAATCCCTAACCGGGGCACATGTAGTATCTAAAAGGCAAATAATTTCTCCTTTTGCAATTTCCAAACCTCTGTTTCTTGCAGAATAGGGACTGTTTAGAAAAGAGTTCTCTTCTAAAAAAATCACTCCAAACTCTTTAGCCACTAGACCCGGTGAGTCGGTGGACCCGTTATCCACAACAATTACCTCAAATTGCTCCTTATCAAATTCCTGATTTGATATGGCTTGCAATGTCCTTCTCAAACCTTTCTGATTGTTATAAACAGGAATGATTACTGAAACTAGAACGCCACTACTCCTCATTGGTAAAATATTCTTTCACAATCAAATAAAACACATAAAACAACCCAATAAAAAAGCCCAAGAAAGCAAAAATTATTGTCGTCAACACTGGTGTTGGTTCACTTGGACTCAAAGGGATCTTAGGAGTTTGGAAAACGGTAAGTACCGGCTTGGCCTCTTGAAATTTAAGTTTTGCCTGTTCAAATTGCATGGCCATGGAATTGTATAATTGAAAGGTGAGGTCATATTCTGATTGCAATCGCTGCTCCCTAGATTTAATCTTTTGCGAAATCACTCCATAGTTTTGGTCCCTAAAAACAGCCAAATCCATTTGAGCCTTTTCGAAGTTTTCCCGGGCTATCTGCGTCTGGAATTCCACAAAATCCAAATTCTGCTTTTCCCTATCCGTATTTACCCGTTGCACAAAGTCCCTGAGCTCATTGACCACCTTTTGGTTAAGGACAGCGGCAACCACATCATCGGGCATTTTGGTTTTTATCTCAATGAGGCGATCTTGCTTATCCACTTCTATTCTTTGCAGTAGCCGATTAATTGCAATATTCTCTTGCACACTGATCTTAAATACCTCCCCCTCTTGGTTTTCTATTAATACAGAATCTGAAACAGGTTTTGATGATGAACCTTTAATCAAACGAATAAGCCTACGAGGCAAAGAAAACACCTTATACACTACATCCCGTTCTTCGTATTCTGAAAAATAAGTAGTCAAACTCATGTCCAAATCCAACTCCTTAAAATAAAATGTGTCCCTGGCAATTTTTAGTAATAAATCATCATTGGTAATGATATGTGGGTAAATATCAGGTGTAATAATGTCAGCATCAGCTCTATTTCTACCTGAACCTAGCATGTTAGGCAAAGAAGAGGAAAGAGCCCCTAATCCCCCTCCTGCAAAACCCATAGTTTGTTCTGTGAGGATCATTGAGGAAGAAATATATTCATCTGGAAATGTCAAGGATTTTACCAGCCCTAATACGGCGAAGGTGCCCATAAAAAGGAATAAGAGGGATTTAAATGAATAAATCACCTTAAAAACTCTACCGAGTTCAATAGCCTCTTTTTCTTTCGAGATGGCAATAAACTCGGCAACCTCTCTTTTACTGCTTTTATTCACCAACATTATAAATTATTTACGCAGGTATTCTTTTAACAAAACAAAATTGAATAAAAACCTCCAAATAATCTTTACCATGAATGAATTGGATTTCATTCTATTCTGGACTTTAGAGGAAATTAAATTCCTCAATATAAGTTTTTTCCCAGGTTTTGAAATATCTGTTTTCGTGCTCCACTGATGTAAAGCCTCATTCTTTAGTAGTTGAGACTTATAACTTCTATTTTGTATCCTGTTGTTTGGATGCACTCTCCTCACAGATACCGGATTCCTATGTCCCCCGGAATAAAAACGTCCTTTAGATGCAATTCTTACCCATAGTTCAGAATCTTGATGAAGCTGGAGATTTTCATTGAATAAAAAACCCTCTTTAAACACTCGCTGCTTTATCGTTATGCCAATGGTAGAGGGAGCTCCATTGTCACCTCTCAAAAGTGAATGGAAAAAATCCGCCCCTGAATAGTCTATTTTTGGATAGGTGATATAATTTTCAGCTCCCTGAGCCGAAATTTTCCTCCATGAACAAAATTTTGCCTTTGCCACGTCATTTTCAAAAAAGGTACCTACGGGTTCATATACTGCGTCGGCCTCTGGGTTTTCTGCAAAAACCTTTGGGGTGTTTGCAAACCTATTGGACAAAAAGAAATCGTCTGCGTCCAAGAAAGAAATATAGGGAAAAGATGCATTGTTAATTCCCAAGTTTCTGCTGGCACCGGCTCCTCGATTCATCCCTTTAGGATGGGTGAAGAGTTTTACTTTGGTATAATTCTCTGTCAATTTCCGACATACACTAAGGGAGCTGTCGCTAGAACCATCCTCTACCAAAACTACCTCTTGGACCTCTTTTAAATCCAAAGCTGATTTTACGGACTGTTCCAGGTAAGAGGCGACATTATAGACAGGTATGATGACTGAAACCTTAAAAAAATCAGTTGATTTATCCATATGAGCATTCAAATTTTCCATGAACTTTTCAATCCCCAATAAAACGATCCACAAGAATAAATAGCGTAACTAAACTCGAGGCCATGCCAATCAAAGCCTGAGGCGGCAATGGGATTCTTGGTTTTTTCCTGGGCACCACTATTTCAGCACCGGGTTCTATATGAGGGTAAAATTTAAAAAACAAAAGCCTATTGGTTCTTTTCACATCCCCATTGGCATATATCACATAGGCCCTGCCCCTTCTTGCCTCCTCTGTAAAGCCCCCTGCCCTTGAAATATAGTTCCTAAAACCCCGGAACTCATCATACCTAGCTGTAGTGGGGTATAACACCTCCCCCCTCATCCTGACGGTTTGCAACTCCTTAGGAATACTTAAAACATCGCCTTCTTCCAATATCAAATCATATTTGGATCCAGGCTCCGAAATGATTCTTTCTAAATCAATTCCAATCAATTCTTTTTCCCTGAAAGCAATGTCCATCACCGAACTTGTGTCCGTTCCTTCAAGAAAGGAGTACCTGTCTTCTGCAAATGAGCGTTGCTCGGAGTTCTCTTCCTCACTTTTCCTCCTTTCATATTGGAGGAGTTCCACTCTTTTCTTAAGCCTAAATAATAATTGCTCCTCGGATTCTGCATTTTCCACAATCGTATCTCTGTCCAGGTTTTGGAGCAAGGATTCCAAGTTACGAAGCTTCAACACCTCCTCCTCAGGGGTATCATAAAACTCCGTACGCCGAATAAGCGTGGCTCCTTTTGGATAGGCAAATTGATTGATCCCCCCTGCCCTGCGCAGGACATCGGAGATTCTCTCGTTGTTTTTCTCCAATGCGTATTCACCAGGGTAAAACACCTCGCCTTCCACCTTTATGATCTTTTCTCTCTGAAAACCAGGGCTTTTTCTTACAAACACATGATCGAAGGGTTGAAGTGTAATAGCTTTATCTTCCTCTGAAATCTCCAAATTGCTATTCACATTTACATTTAGCACTTCTGCGATTTTCCCGGTCAATTCCCCTTTTACCCTTCTAATTATTTCAATGCTGGAGCTAGTGGCAGATTCCTTAAACCCCTTGGATTTTAGAATTAAATCCCCTACAGTCATATTTTCACCAAACTGATAAACCCCTGTACGGTTTACCTCCCCAGAAATTTGAACATAATATTCCTCCTTTATGTCGTAAATGCTTGGGATATTCAGAATATCTTCCCTCCTAAGAGGGATGTCCTCAGCACTCCCGTCCAATATGCCGGAAATATCAACAGATAGTATCTCCATGGTCAGGTTTTCCTTGGTGCGATAAAGGGTGGCCCGGCCAGTAAACGCATCCCCTCTCAATCCTTCTGCTTTCTTTACAAGGTCTGAAAGCATCATTCCTGGGTTGAGCGCAAATTGACCCGGTCTGAAAACGGCCCCAGAAACCTGAACCCTATTTTCATACCTGGACAATATTTCTCCTATTCTAAATACATCACCATCCTGAATCGGAAAGTCGGGAAACTGTTCGGCATAGACATTTTCCACCTTCATTTCCTTGGCTGTTGCCCTTCTCACCGTGATCATGTTTTTAAAAGCCTGGCTCTGAAAACCTCCTGAAAATTCCAATAAATCTTCAAGGCTTTCATTCCCCTTAATTTCAAATAACCCAGCTCTGCGCACCGGGCCTTCTAACTCCACCCTAGTCTTGACAGGCCCTACAATAATCACATCATTATCCCTAAGCACAATATTATTGGCTTGGTTACCTTTCACCAAGAAATCGTACACATCTATTTCAGAGACCAGTTGATTGTCTCTGTATAGTTGTATGTTTCTGAAAGTGCCATTTTCATTTGGGCCACCAGCGGAGTAGAGGGCATTGAAAGCAGTGGAAAAGGAAGGAAGGTTATAAGTGCCCGGCCTTCTAAGTTCCCCTGCCAAGGTGACTTGTATGGTTCTGATATTTCCTACCCTCAGTTGCATGAAAGTGTTCGGATTACTGCCCCCCAACCCTGAATAAATGTTCCTCAATGCATTTCTAATTCTATTGGTAGCCACCTCCACAGTAGAGCCTCCCACATCGATTGGCCCTACGTTGGGAAAGAAAACCCTGCCCTCAGGATTAACTGTCAAATCGTAAGATTGCTGGGAAGCCCCATATACGTCCACCAGCAATTGGTCCCCAGCCCCTAATACATATTGTTGCGGAGTGGGGAGGTTGAGGCTGGGGCTGAAATCCAATTCCCTATTATGAAACAGGGTAAATCCAAAAATCTTCTTTTGTTTTGGGGAAAGATCATAGTAGGGATCTGATTTTCGAAGGGAATCAAAAATGTTTTGATCGTACTGAAGCCCTTCCACATTCCTCTGACTAGGCATTCTTTGTCCTCTATATCCGCCTGCTTCTTCCCTGCCACCAGACCTCAATGTTTCAATCCTTTGACGCAACTTGCTTATTTCCACAGCAGGCATTCCCTTTTCCCTAGCCATGGACTCCAATTGCCTCTCATTCATTCCTGCCGCCTCTGCCCGTCTGATCAGTTGCTCTACCTGGGCATCAGACAGCTCATCCACCTTCACATTTTGAATATCCTGAAGAGATTGCCCGTAGGCCATTTCACCTAAAAAAAAGAAGCCCAGAATAGTTATCAGGGCCAGGCATCTTAAAACCGGAAAATATTTCATATATTTTTCTATATCAATTTTTAAGAACTATCAACGAAAGAGAGAAGAGATGAGCACAGCTTCGCCACATCAATCCCAATTTGAAACGGGATCTTATCAAAAAAATTACTTATATGAGGCCAAGATACCAATCACAACCTTTCACAGTACAAAGACGGCACAAAAGTAAGCATAAGAATTTAATATCCATAAGCAAAAAATACTAATCCAACTTATACCTATGACTCCTTAAAAGAAATAACCTGCCATCATGAATCTCATTAGTTAATTCATGATCAGCAGGTTACCTTAACCATCCGTTATTCTAAAATGAAGTTTACTCTGCCTGATTCAAAACTTGATGTCCACCTTTCATTAGATGTATATCCTTTTGAAATAATTTAATATCAGCGTGAACCATGTCCTCTACTAACATGGAAAGGTCGTATTTCGGTTTCCATCCAAGTTTAGTCTTTGCTTTGGTGGGGTCACCAATCAACAGATCCACTTCGGTTGGCCTAAAATAAGCTGGATCCACTTTCACAAGGGTCTCTCCTACTTTCACCTCCGTTTCAAATGCCCCACATGCTCCCTTCATTTTGGGATGGTCAATCGTTTCCACCACTCCAATTTCATTGACCCCTTCACCTTCAAACTTCAGTTGGATACCGACCTCTTGGAAAGCCATTTTTATAAAGTCCCTAACCTTAGTGGTAATCCCGGTGGCGATCACAAAATCTTCAGCCTCGTCCTGCTGAAGAATTCTCCACATGGCCTCTACATAATCTTTGGCATGGCCCCAATCCCTCTTGGCGTCCATGTTACCTACATACAACTCCTTCTGTAAGCCTAAAGCTATTTTTGCCACCGCTCTTGTGATTTTCCTGGTCACAAAGGTCTCCCCTCTGAGCGGGGATTCGTGATTAAATAAAATCCCATTCGATGCAAACATTCCATATGCCTCCCGGTAATTTACCGTAATCCAATAGGCGTATAGCTTTGCAACCGCATACGGTGATCTGGGATAAAATGGTGTGGTCTCTGACTGTGGAACAGCCTGAACCAATCCATAAAGTTCTGAAGTGGAGGCTTGGTAAACCCTGGTCTTCTTTTCCATACCTAAAAGTCTTACTGCCTCTAGAATCCTCAAAGTTCCTATACCATCCGCATTGGCAGTGTATTCAGGGGTATCGAAACTTACCTTCACATGGCTCATTGCCGCCAGATTATAGATCTCATCAGGCTTTGTTTCCTGTATGATTCTGGTTAAGTTCATAGAGTCGGTGAGGTCGCCATAATGCAAAAAGAGCTTTTGGTCAGGGTCATGTGGGTCCTGATATAAATGGTCTATCCTATCCGTATTAAAAAGTGAAGCCCTTCTTTTAATTCCATGAACAATATAACCTTTGTTCAAAAGGAGTTCAGCTAGATAAGCTCCATCCTGACCAGTAATTCCCGTAATCAATGCTGTTTTCATAATCTATTTTTGTAATCAATGAGCTTTCTAATTTGTCAATATTTCAATTCCTTGATGTTTTGTACATTTTCTATAAACCAACGATAGGTTTCCTTTATACCTGTTTCCAAGGGTATGGCGGCATTCCATCCTTCTTTCGATAATTTGGTGACGTCCATCAGTTTTCTAGGTGTCCCATCTGGCTTGGAATCGTCCCAGTGAATTTCACCTTTATGCCCCGTCACACCCTGGATCATTAGTGCCAGATCTTTTATGGACAAATCTTGTCCTGTTCCCACGTTATATAAATTATCCTGAAAGCGGTTCTCCATGGCGAAAATCACAGCTTGCGCCAAATCATCGACGTGCAAAAACTCCCTTTTGGGATTGCCGCTACCCCATAAAGTGACAGGCGCATGGCCATTTTCTTTGGCCTCATGAAATTTCCTTAGCATGGCGGGGAGCACATGAGAGGTTTCCAAATCAAAGTTATCATGACTACCGTACAGATTTGTGGGCATTAAGCTGATAAAATCCTTGTCATACTGCTTCCTGATGGCCTCGCAGGCCTTTACCCCGGAAATCTTAGCTATGGCATACCATTCATTGGTAGGCTCAAGGGAAGATGTGAGGAGACAGTCTTCTTTTAGGGGCTGGGGGGCATGCTTAGGATAAATGCAAGAACTGCCAAGGAAAATGAATTTTTCGCAATCATTTCTCAATGAGGCATCAATCAGATTGTTCTGAATAAGCATGTTATCCATCAAAAACTGATAGGGGTACCTGCTGTTTGCCAGGATGCCTCCCACCTTTGCGGCAGCATCTATTACCACATGGGGTTTTTCCGTTTCAAAAAAATCAGCTACTTCAGCTTGGTTCTTCAGGTCCAAATCATTACTGGTTTTACCAATCAAATTATGGTATCCCTTTTTATCCAATGCTCTCCATATTGCACTGCCCACCATCCCCCGGTGGCCTGCAATGTAGATCTTCAAATTTCTCTCCATTCTTGACTATTTATTATTGTATAAGGTCTGGTCTTTCTTTTTCCAGTTTTTCAAAAACCTTTTTCACCTCTTGTGCTTGACTTTTGTTCAACACCAAAATTGCATCTTTGGTGTCCACTACCACAAGGTTATCCACCCCTAAAAATTCAACATGCTTATCCGTACCCAGTACAAGATTTGTTCCCTTTCTCATCTTTGGGTCAGATCCGAAATGGTCATAAAGCGCCTCAAAAGAGCCCATATCCGACCACTCAAAATGGGAAGGGACGACCTTAATTCTTTTTGACTTTTCCATTACAGCATAATCCACACTGATAGATGGGATTTTCATGCTAGCTTCAAGGGGTAAAAACCCGTCCTTCACTTCTTCAATTACCTTTTTAGAGGCTCGGTATACCTCTGGTGAATGTTCTTTTAACTCTGAAAGAAAGGTTCCCGCTGAAAAACAGAACATACCGCTATTCCAAAGAAATGTGCCTTTGGATAAAAAATATTCCGCCAATTCTCGATTTGGTTTTTCCCGAAAAGAAAGAACATTATTGCCTTCAAATTCAATATACCCAAACCCTGTCTCCGGACGATTGGGTATCATGCCAAAGGTTGCTAAAAACCCCTTATCAGCAAGCTTTATTGCATCTTCCACTGCACTTTTATATGCCTCCCCTTCACTGATCAGATGATCAGATGGTGTAATCAACAAAATGTCGTCCTTCTCTGCCAAAAATGCAGAAAAGGCAATGGCAGCAGCTGTATTCCTGGGTGTCGCCTCAATAATCTCCAAAAATGGATGCCCAATGAGCTTAAGTGAATCCCTGGAGAGCATGTAATTATCCTTTCCACCAACCACCATCAGGCGGTCGCAAAATGGGAGGTTCCTTTTTACAGTAAGTTCAAATAGCGATTTGCCATCAAAAATGGGTAAATACTGTTTAGGCTTGGATTTTCTAGACAAAGGCCATAATCTGCTACCGACACCTCCCGACAAAACAACATTAACTATATTCATTTTAAAAATTAAACTGAAATTAAAGCCTTCAAATTAAGTCAATTGCCTAAAATTAAGCATTCTTTTTTGCTTGAGGTTCAAAATTATGCACAAATAAACAAATATCAAATTTTTTTATTTAAAAATCATTTTTTGTTATTTAAAAATAAGTAACATGGTTATTCATCGACCCTTTTCTGAGATTTTAATTAAAATAACCATGAAAGTAGAGGACAAGGATATTCAAGCCTATCTCTGCATAAGGTTGCCTCGACATGCATATTCTTAAATAACAGATAAAGCAGGTCATAAAAATTAGTTCTTTCAGCTAGGATATGGCCCTATATTACATATTTTTGCCATAATAACCCGACTGTAGAATGACCGAAAACGATAATTGGTACGTTATGTATACTGCTCCAAGGGCAGAAAAAAAGGTATTCACCCGGTTAAAAGAAAAAGGGATTACTGTATATCTCCCACTGATAGAAGAATTAAGGCAGTGGAGCGACAGAAAAAAAAAGGTGGAAAGACCCCTTTTCAATGGTTATCTCTTTGTGAAAATCCCAAGGGAGAAACTTTGGGAAGCCCTTCAAGTAAATGGCGCAGTTAAATTTGTCAATTTTGCCGGAGAACACGCCATGATTAGGGAAGAAGAGATTGAAGCCATACGAAGGGTGATTGCCACCGGGGTAGCTGTGGAAGTAGAAACAGCACCTATTGATAAAGGGGAAGCAGTTAAAATTTTAGGGGGACCTCTTGCGGGCTTCGAAGGGGAGTGCGTCAAAAAATCAAACAAGGATTATTTCATCATTCGTATCCCGGGTATTAATCAAAGTATGATGGTAAATATACCTAGAAAGTTTTTAGAGGTAATAAAAAACAATTAATTAACACTTTGGTCTGTAATCAGTTATCGAAAGACGACTGAAAAACACCTAACCACTTAAAAGAACACATTACGATGGATCAACACCTATACAACACTGGCCTGATCGGCAACTGCAGTTATATTGCGCATATTGAGCAAAACACCAATATTAGCTGGCTTTGTTTACCTAGATTTGACAGTGATTTTTTATTCGGGGGAATGCTGGACAAGGAGAAAGGGGGAAAGTTTACCATTTTACCCCAAAATGGAGGGTACTCTTCCTCCCAAAGTTACCTGGAGAACACCAATATCCTTCAAACAAAAATTCAAAACTCCCATGGGGAGGTTTATAGGGTGACTGATTTCGCCCCACGGTTTTTTAATTATGACCGATATTACAAACCTCTGATGGTGGTCAGGAAAATTGAACCTTTAATAGGCGAACCCAGGATTAAGATTTCCTGCATACCTACCACAAATTATGGTGAGAAAAAGCTTACTTCAATACCAGGAAGTAACCATATTAGATATGCTGGAATGGATCAGGAAATTAGGCTCACCACCAATTGTTCCATCACTTACATCCTTGAAGGAAAAGATTTTAGAATCCACAAGCCAATTTACCTCGTACTTACTTACGGTCGGCCACTAGAGGCTCCAATCGAAAGCACGGTAGAGCGTTTTTTGCAATCTACCACCCAATACTGGCGAAGATGGGTGAAGTCCACCAGTATTCCGGACTTCAATCAAAGGCTTGTGGTGAGGTCTTCTTTGGTGCTTAAAATTCACCAATATGAGGACACTGGAGCGATTATAGCCGCATCTACCACAAGCCTACCCGAATCACCACGATCTGGCAGAAATTGGGACTATAGGTACTGCTGGATGAGGGATGCTTATTATACCTTAAATGTATTCAACCAATTAGGCCATTTTGAAGAATTAGAGAGGTATTTCGAGTTTATTCAGAATTTGCCAACAGATAAAAATGGGAGATACCAGCCCCTCTATGCCATCACTGGGTCCAGTATACTTGAGGAAGTGGTTTGTGACCTGGAGGGTTACAAGGGAAACCAACCGGTAAGGTTTGGAAACCAAGCCTACACGCATGTACAAAACGACCTTTATGGGCAAGTACTGGTAAGCTTACTCCCCTTATATTCGGATAAAAGGTTCATAGAGTCTGAAAAAAGCCATTCAAAGCCTTTTATCAATAATCTATTGGACAAAATTGAAGAAACAATGGATGAGAAAGATGCAGGCTTATGGGAATTCAGGAATCTGCAACAGCAGCATTGTTATACCTTTCTCTTCCACTGGGCAGGGGCCTCATCCGCTATCAAAATCGCCGACCGTATGGGGGATAAAGAAATGAGGAGTAAAGCCCTTCGGTTACAACATTTGGCTAAAGAAAAGATAGAGGCATGTTATGTGCCCGAACTCAAGGCTTATGCCCAGGCCATGGGCACCAAAAACATGGATGCCAGTACCCTTCAATTAATCACAATGGGGTATTTCGGAGATGATACAGAAAGAGCCAATAATCATTTATTGGCCCTTGAAAAAGAATTATTGGCAAAGGATTACCTTTTTTATCGCTATAAACATCAAGATGATTTTGGGGAACCGGAAACCACATTTTTAATCTGTGCCTTTTGGTACATAGAAGCCCTTGCCTGTGTCAACCGACTGGACGAAGCCAAGGAAGGTTTTGAAAAGTTGAGCAAATACTGCAACCACCTTCGCTTGTTCTCTGAAGATGTGGATCAAAAAACGGGAAGCCAATGGGGTAATTTCCCCCAAACCTACAGTCATGTGGGTTTAATGAATGCTGCCTATAGAATAGATAAAAAGATGGATCGCCCCAATTTTCTCTAAAGATAAAACCTCCCATACAATATGGGAGGTTTTATGGTCAATTTCCCCGAGATCTACTACTGGCCCTTGTTCCAGAACTTCTACTGCTTCTACTGGGAGCGGTTCCTGATGAAGACCGTACCTGACTGCTACTCCTGCCCACGCTTGAATGCCCTGACCTGTTCCT
This sequence comes from Cyclobacteriaceae bacterium, assembly GCA_003565295.1. Lineage (GTDB taxonomy): Bacteria > Bacteroidota > Bacteroidia > Cytophagales > Cyclobacteriaceae > Pleomorphovibrio. The sequence continues at coordinate 81,267 of PXCO01000040.1, read as the reverse complement.
TGAAGAAGGTTGAGTGCTTCTTACCTGAGGGGCCCTTGACGATGAAGGAGACACCTGCCTTTGGGAATAGGAAGTAGAGGGTCTCACCCTGGATTCTCTGGGGGCAGCTTGCCTCATTTGCCTTTGCTGTGGGGTGGCCTGAGGCCTTACCTGCTTGGCTCTTGAGTTGGAAGGACTAACACTTCGGGTATTTGTATCATCTCGTTTTACAGCAGTACCGGAACCAGCATTCCTGGTGGATGCAGGGGGAGTGTTATACCTCTGAGAAGGGGTATTGGGAATACTTGCGCGCTGAGAATTGGGATTAACTTGTCTCCTGGTCTCATTTATCCTCGCATTGCTGTTCGGGCTTGTTGCTGGCCGGTTTCGAGAGGATACCGTGTTGGAAGGTGATGTTGCGCCTAACTCTCTTCTGCTAACTGCTGAATTTCCCTGCTCCCTGGTTCTACTCGATTGTGGCTGTGCAGTCCTGCTGCTGGGCCTTGTAGCATTTTGGTCTGAAATTGCTCTCCTGGCAGAAGCATTGGGCAACGCCACATCTGAACTATTCCTCGCTTGAGCACTTCCCACTTCTGCGGATCTTCCACCCCGTTCCTGAGCCAAAGAGGAAGTATTCCCCCTTCTTGCCCTAAATTCGTCGGTGGTCATCACCCTTTCGGGCCTAGCCATACCGCCCCTTCTGGATGTATTACTATTTTCTAATTGCGGTCTATAGAGATTCAATCTATTATTAGCCACGTTTGTCCTCCCCGGACTTCTACTATTAGCAACCTCATATACCGGCACATTTCCTCTAGTTACCCGCTGAAGCTCTCTTCTGCTGGGTCCCGCCATATAGGTTCTGTTATTGTAAACATAGGTATTGTTGATAATAGTGGTTTGATTATAGATTACTCCCACATTCCTGGGTGGAAGGCAATAATTGTAAAAATTTCTTGCCAAAAACCTTCGCCTTGGAACAAATACCCAGTGATGATAAGGCATATGAAAGGAAACATGTACTCCAACCCTAGGCCAAATTGGCGCCCAGCCATAGTATCCTCTACCTGTTCTCCACTCCACCCAGGCAGGGCCCCACTCATATCCTGGCACCCAGGCCCATCCATAGAAATCATCAAAAAACCATCTCCCGTAGTGGAAAGGAGCCCAGCCCCATTCATATTGTGATACCCAGGTGTTACCAAATCTTGAATTCACCCAATAACCGTTAGTCCTATAAGGCTGAAACCCTGATTCTACATATGGAATCCAAATATAACCGTAATTGGGGTCATTTACCCAATCACCAAAAGGCATCAGTGCATCATAGAAAATCTGAAAAGAAACACCCATATTTTGGGTCTTTGCATCTGCTGATTTCATCCCTGAAAAAACCAACAAACCTGTTAATAGCAAGACCGATGCAAAATAATTTTTAAGCCGGAATTTAAATAAAGTTTTCATAGCTATAAGGTTTGGTTCTTAGAGGTATACACGAATAAAAGAACTGAAAGTTTTAAAAACCTCTAAAGTGAGGTATAATAAATGTTAAAAAGCAACAAACCCAATATAAAATTTTATTTATATTTAATTATGTATGAGGGGTTTAAACGGAAAGTTTTGAAAACGGACTATCAATCCTGTTTTAAATTGTCAATTTTCTTTGCAATTTCCTCGGCTTCAGCCATTAGTTTATCCGCCTCCATCCGATTGGAATGGGAGACTTTATGTGCTTTAGCCATCAATTTTTTGTATTGTTCAGACAGCTTTTCTTTTTCTGATTTCCCTCTTAAAAACCCAAACATAACTTTTTTATTTAGAAACTCTTATCCCTTCCGTATGTTTAGAATTATTCAAAATTTTGAAACATTAGTTCTTCTTGCTCCTCTTCTTCTACGGGTTCATCATCCCTGAAGTTGATAATATCTTCAAGATTACCAGAGCGGCTGTAATACTTCCAGGCGCCCTCCTTCTTTCCATCTTCCATCTTACCTTCCGAGGCAAGCCTACCATTATCATGATAATATTTCCAATCCCCTTCTGGCTTTCCGTTTTCGTAGTTACCTTCAGATTCTTTTCTTTCATTGATGTAGTAGGTGATCCTGGTACCTTCTCCATCCTTAAGCGTACCGGGGTCAAGCTGTTTGGTCCCATCATAATTGTTGTACTCACTCACGTTGAGCAGGCGTCCAAACCTCCATTCCTCTTCCTGAGTAAGCTGTTTATTATCATAAAATAGCCCCCAAGTGCCATCTTCTTGACCAAGAAAATAGCTTCCAACGGATTTAAGCTGGCCCCCATCGTAATAATAGAACCACTGTCCATTTTCATTGCCCAATTGGTATTGACCTTCGGCAATAAGTATTCCCACTCTATTAAAGTATTTCCATAGCCCTGTTTTTAGGTCATTGCGAAATTCTCCTATAGAGTACAGGTTCCCCTCTGGAAAATAGCTTTTCCACACGCCTATTTTCATCCCATTCTTATACTCACCTCTTACCGAAGGATTACCATTACTATGATTTTCAATGTACTCTCCATCTGGCACTCCGAGTACGAAAGTTGTTTTCTTGGCCAAATTCCGATTGGGAAAAAACTCTTCCCAAGTCCCAACTGGGATATTATTTTCATACTTTTCTATCCTGGCAGTCCTTTTGTTTTCATAATAATAAGTCCACTCACCTGTCTTATTACCATTATCATCGTATTTTCTTTCTGATTCCTTAATATTGGTGTCGGGGAAATAGCTGACCCAATCCCCTACTCTTCTGCCATTTTCATAGGTTCCTTTTTCTAGGACCCGCTTATTGCCACTGTATCTCTTAAATTCCCCGTGGGGCCTATCATCTTTGTAACCAGTTTCAAGAATTAAATCACCATTAGGAGAATATTCTTTGTAACTTCCACTTTTCCTACCCTTATCAAAAGTCTGTCTAAGGGCTACTTGACCATTTTCGTAGTAGGACACCCATTCCCCATCCCTTTTTCCATCTTCATAGCGCCCTTCGGTTTTTAGCTGGGTTGGATCCACATAACTTGGCCTTCCCGTTTTACCATAATACTCCTTGTAAGGCCCAACTAACACACTGTCTTGATAAATTGCCTCCTTGATCAATGCTCCATCTCGATCAAATTCCCTAAATGCCCCATTCATTTGGTTATTACGATACTCTACTATTATATGTCTTTGATTGTTAGGGTGATAGGTTGCCCACTGTCCATCCCTTACTCCATTTTGGAATGTGCCTTGTTGGATCAATCGGTTAGTTTTGGGGTTGGTGAATTTCCAAAGTCCATCCATCCTGTTGTTTACCATCACACCAGTACCCATGAGTGTGGAATCCTTGTTATAAATATTTACGGCCTGACCTTGGCCAAATGCATTCGAGAACAGGAGTATCGATAAAATAAATGCCAGATGAAATTTCATAGATATTTTCGATGGATAATTTGGTGGATACATTCTTACCTTACGAAAGATTGCAAACATGGTTCCAAATTGGTTGTAATGAATATTAGCTTCTGTACTTTTTCAAGAAGTCTTGAAAATAGTGGAATTTAATGGAATTTTCTTTGTTAAAAGGCAAATAAATCCCTCTTCGATCTATCTGGGCTTTTTCAAGATTTCCCCCAGCATTATAATTTCCTCAAGTAGAACGGACTGGGTCTTTAAAGGCGTATTTTCGAAATGAAGTTTTTTAAACAACTGAATATGGTCAACACGGTCAATAATATTTATCCAGTCAAGGGAACTTTGTGCTTCTACGGCATGCTCCTGATCCACCATTCCCTTATAATCCCAAGGTGAGGCAGTCATAGAAACATAAAACCTTTGATCAACAAGATAATTCGTCAATCTATTTGGTGCTTGCTTTAATAGACGATGTGCGGTAGTTCTGCCCAAATAAACAAAAATGTAAATCCCCCTACCCCACCAATTCAAGAGCCTAATATTTAACCCTGCCTCAGCATTAAAATCCCTGACAATATCAAGTACCTGATAGGGACAAAATTGTAAAGAATTTCCTTGGCTGACCTTGGCCCCTTTAGAAGTCGTATGCCATTCTTCATGCTTTTCCTTCATGATGCGATTGGCCAATTCAGTAAACAGACTTTGGAAACATTTCTTGGACTTATGAATCTTTTGTAAAAGATCCGCATCAGCCACCAATCCTAGGTATTGATTCCATTCTTCCTCTGCACAGGCATTGTTATCCCTACTCATATCAAAACCTTAAAAGCGCAGATCCCCATGCAAATCCACTTCCGAAAGCGGCAAGGCATACCAAATCACCTGGTTTAAGAATCCCCAATTCCTTAGCCTCACTCATCGCAATGGGAATGGTTGCCGCCGTGGTATTGCCATATTTCATAATGTTGTTATAGACCTTTTGGTCTGGAAGCTGAAGCTTGGCCTGTATGAATTGGCTAATCCTTAAATTGGCCTGGTGTGGAATTAATAAATCAATATCCTCGGGATGCTTTCCGTTGGCCTGAAGAGCTTCAAGGATCACCTCATGAAACCTTACCACGGCATGCTTGAACACTGCGTTACCATTCATATATAAATTAAATCCCCCCTCTTTAATTAAATCGGGTGAGATACGTGTTTCCCTGCTACTTCCCGGATCCTTTACATACAATTCTTCGGCATAATCTCCGTCCGCGTGCAAATGAGTGGAAAGTATACCCTCCTCTTTTTCTGTAGCTTGAACAATGGCCGCCCCTGCACCATCTGCAAAAATCACAGCACTTGACCTACCTGTATCGCTTTTGTCAAGGGCAGAGTATTGAATTTCCGCCCCAACTATTAATATGGTCCTGTACATTCCCGTTTTAATAAATTGGTCAGCGATGGAAAGTGCGTAAAGAAATCCGGAACATGCATTTCTGACATCCAAAGCACCTATACCCTGCAATCCCAATTCTCTTTGCAAAAGCACACCATTTCCTGGGACAAAGTAATCCGGGGTTATGGTGGCAAAAATGATAAAATCTATATCCTGAGTAGCAATGCCAGCATCCTTTATAGCCATCTTTGAAGCCTCTACTGCCATTGAGTTAACCGTCTCTTTACCAGGGGTAAACCATCTCCTTTCCTCGATCCCGGTTCTCTCCACTATCCAATCGTGGTTGGTATTCATCATAGTGGATAGTTCATCATTGATCACAATTCTGGGAGGCAAAAACCTACCAAGACCGGTAATTTTTGTTTTTTTCATCTTCTTAAATATATTTGTAGATAATCACCCGACTACCATACAAATATCCAAATTATAAGCCAACAATTCCCAACCAGGACAAAAATTTGGAATTCGAACAACTATTTATGCCATAAATCCAGGAAAACCCTAACCCAGGTTTCCCTTCATGGATAATATATTTATTTACTCAATCAAAAGATCACACTCAAATACTGAGGTGTGAAACTGATCTATTATTTTATTTAAATAAAAATTTTTATTTAAATAAAATATCTGTTACTTATCAAAGTATCTATACAATTAAATAAGGCATAAATATTAATAAAAAAAACAATTATTTGATTGTAAAATATTAAGCTACAAAATATATAAAATGTGTAGCTTTTTTATGGCTATAAAATCACCTAAATAAAATTTAAAATATGAAAAATCTGTTTTTGACCAGAGTAATCTGCACTCTATTTTTATGCGCAATAATTTTTGACCTAGATTGCAAAACATTGAAATTTAATTATTTTGAAAATTTCGCTGATACGAAACAAGATCCCCCTAGTAACCGACTAGGAAAACAGCTATGGAAAGCACAACACTTGAATGGAACCCAAGACGAATGGTATGCGAATTCAGGAGGAGGCGAATTCAATAGTGGTACGGGTAATAGTTCAATAAGCAAAGATGTTGCGAGAAGTGGGGAATTTTCATTAAAAATGGAAATTGATACTAGATCAGGTAGTAGTCATGGCACCAGAAACTATAGGTGGAATGAGATAAGCAGAAACGATGACTTGATTTTTACACAATATTTTTACTTCCCGCATAGGATTGATTTTGACAGAAACAACGATTGGTTTAACCTAATCCAAACAAAAGGAGTGAAATTTGCTGAGGGAGGACCAGGAAGCGGTCCAGACCAAATAAACCTCCCACACTTTGTGCTAGGGTTAGAAGTAAGAGGAGGAACGGGAAGTGGTGGCCCCAACTTTTTGTCCTTGGCAGATTTACAAAAATTCTGGGGAGGAAGTAATGATAGGGTGTGGAGGGCACCTAAAGGAGTAGATCTCCCAACCAACAAATGGGTGAAAATTCAAATAAGGCTAATACAAGATAGAGGCGATGAAGGAAGAGTTTTGGTTTTTCAAGATGATCAGTTAATCATCGATACAGGACATTTAAACACCCTAAAACCGGAAGTAGATACAAACATGTATAGTGTAAACGCCTATGCTGACAAAACATATCCAAATATTACTAAGATATATATAGACGACTTATCAATAAATCTTCCAGCAGAAGAAAAAGAAGAGAAAATACCGACTCCGCCAAATGTTAATTTGATAGCACCTGAAGATAACTTAACAATTTACTTAGGTGAAAGTATTAACATAGAATCTGAAGTAAGCATAATTGATAACAATGAAATATTGGAATTGGCTTTCTATGGAAATAATGAAAAAATAGGGACTACAACAAGTCCTCCCTACAATCTCACCTGGAAACCTAATGAAATAGGTGAATATAAGATAAAAGTAACCGCAAAAGATATATATTTACAAGAAAGTATCTCAGAACTTATAAAAATAAATGTAGTCGAAGAAAAAAATATAATTACTGATAATAAAGGTACAATAAGAATAAACATGGGAGGAAATGAAAAAACAATTTATAATTCTACAGATTATATAGTAGATAGATACATAGTTGATTTTGATCCCACAGCTTACACTTTTTCAAATACAAGCGCTAGTAATGAAAAAATATTTCAAACCGAAAGAAATCAGACTAATTTAAAATTTAACATACCTGTACCTAATGGAATATACAAGGTTAAGACATACCATAATGAATTATGGTTTGGAAAAGATGGCCCCTCAGCTCAAAAGGGGAGAAGGGTATTTGACATTTACATACAGGATGAAAAAAAAGTTGACAATTTTGATTTATTTGATCATAATAATTATCAAACAATTTTAACTTTTGAGAAAATAGAAGTAAAAAATAATTTATTATCCTTAAACCTAGTAGCAAAGGCAAACAGGGCAACAATATCAGCATTATCAATAATACCTGATAATGAAAGTTTAAAAGACATTCAAAACATATCATTCTCTAATGGAATTCATATCAATACAGGAAGCGCTGATGAGGTAAATTACCTTGAAAACTTATACAAAGGAGAAAGTGAAACGGAATGGATAAAATCAGAAACATTTACTTTTTCAAACAATAATGCAAGTACAGATCAACTTTTTAATTCGGAAAGATTTGGATTAAATGTGAATTATGAAATCCCTGTGAAGGATGGGGTTTACAAAGTCAAAACCTACCATAATGAATTATGGTTCGGCCATAATGGTCCAAGTGCCCAAGAAGGAAGAAGAGTTTTTGACATTTTTATAAATGGTCAAGAAAGATTTAAGAATTTTGATATATTCAAAGAAAATAATAACCAGCCAACAATTTTAACATTCGAAGAAGTGAAAATTGAAAATGGAATTTTAAGCATAGAATTAAATTCGATAAAAAATAGAGCAAGTATATCAGGTCTTAGTATAATTCCAATGGATACTCAACCAAATCAAGTTGAAACGATAGAGGAGAAAGTGTTTAATCCTATACTAGTAAACACTGGAGAAAATTTAAATACCAGATTCAAAGAAGATATATATACAGCGGAACCAGAGAACGAATTAAATTTTTCTTCTTCCTCAATATTCATTAATAGAAATGCTAGCGATGATGAACTTTTTCAATCAGAAAGGAACGCTTTAAATTTAAGCTACTCAATTCCAGTACCAAATGGTGACTATGAGATCAGGACATACCATAATGAATTATGGTTTGGACAAAATGGTCCATCTGCTCAACCCGGAAGAAGAGTTTTTGACATAAATATAGAAGGTCAATTGAAAAAGGAAGGGTTTGACCTATTTACGGAAAGTAACAACTCACAAACAATCTTAATCTTTGAAAACATAAAAGTTTCAGATGGAATCCTAAACATTGATTTAAAAGCAAGATCAAACCGGGCTACAATATCTGGCTTAGCAATAATTCCAAAAGATTCAAAGTTAGGCAATGAAAATTTAAGAGGTTATAGGAGCATGCAGGGCAGTGGAAATTTTAAAACTCAAGAAAGCACAAAATTGGATTTCCCCAAAAAAATATTTCCTAATCCAGCAAAGGAGGAAATAAATTACTCGTTTGGCAAAAATAATAAAATAGAAGAGATTTCACTTTTAGACATAAATGGGACAATAAAACGGGTGTGGAAAAAAAATGAGTTAAGCAATTTAGAGAAAAATGTAAAATTAGATATTACGCCATATCAAAATGGATTATATATTTTGAACGTATACACAGAAGGTGGCCAAATTGAAAAACATAAAATCCTAATAAGAAAATAATTAAAAAAGTCATGAAAATGAATTGGTAATTAGGGAGCCATAAATGGAAATTAAAACATAAGGGCAAAAGGAACCTTAAAACCAAACCAGATTTGACAACCACTTTAGAAACACTATTAGTGGAAGACAGCGCAGCAAGCCATACTATGGAAACGGATAATAAGTATGGCTAAAAAGTGAAATATTAAAAAGGAAAGGTTTTTAGAAAATATTAATAAAGAAAAGAGCCAGGATTATTTCTTTCATTGCATTTAAATCAGTATTCTTAAAACAAAAAACATCAAATAAAATATTTAATTTTAAAAATTAATTAGGGTTTTATATTACATTATTTAAAACAAATATTTCAGGAAATATTGCAGAAACCCTGTTTTAACTAAGGTTAAATCATTAGAAAAAAATACATATGATACATAGATAGGATAATAGAAATAAAAATAATAAACTTTTAAAAATAATTGAACTATAAGGTGTTTAAATAATTGTCTAAAAAATTAATAATTTCATCTTTTTGACTTTCATAAATTTCAGGTTTAAAGGAATCAACATTTTTGTAAATTTTTTCCAATTTTTGATTTTCATACCACGGAATCAAATAGCCTAAATCGGAGAATTTCTTAACAAGCTCTAACTGATGATCATCTACAACTTCTCCATACTTGGCTAAACGGGGTATAGCAATAACCTTTTTTCTGAATTTTAGGCCTTTAATAATGGATCCGGAACCGCCATGAGAAATAATTAAATCAGATTCTTGATATAATTTATTCAATTCATCCAAAGAAACAAATCCTTTAAGAATCATATTTGAAGATTCAAAATTCGTATAACCATTTTGAACAATGACTTCTTCTTTAATTACACCAGCATTTAAAAGATATTCAATTTCATGCAAGGGCCTTATAAATTCTGTAGGGAAAGTACCTAGTAATACAAGTATCATAACAATAATTAATAAATTTTACCTAAATAAATTGCTTTTTTATAATGCTTAACCATATCAGGCCACTGTACAATAAATTTATCAACTAACGGATAAATTATATTGGCAGAGGCAGCTTTTGATTTAATCCGTGCAAAAGATAGGATCCAAATTAATTTAATATTAAGGAGTTTTCCAATCAAAAACATTGGCAGAGCAGTATGGCTTCCTGTTGTAATAATAACTTTGGGGAAATGTGAAAAAATAATTTTTAGAGAAATAAAAAAATTAATGAACAAATTCCAATAAAAAGACAGTTTACGATTTTTACCCTTTGATCTATTTTTTAGGTATTTAATATTGTAATTATCCCGTAATTTTAAAGTTGAGGGGGATATTTCTGTAACAAGCAAATAATTATATTTTGTGAACCATTCCTCAAGTTCCAAAATTTGGGCCAAATGACCACCATCGGAACAAATCAAAATAATTTTCTTTTTAATATTATTTGATTTTTTCATAGCACTACATTTGAGTTATTAGAAAGTCTATAAAGAGATAAATAAAAATCAAATAATTGTTTAATTAAATAATCATTATCAAATTTATAATGTGTAGAAATAAATAGATTCCGGATTTCAAAAGGGTTATTATTAAACGAGGAAATAACAAAATCGGCAAGGACTTCTGGATTCCTATCCTTACTACAAAAACAATAAGGAATATTTTTTAAAACCTCTTCTACATCACCAACATCAACTGAAACAACTGGTAAACCACAGGCTAAGGCCTCCTTGACAACTTGGGGAGAACCTTCAGTATAGGAAGTTAATAATAAACAATCGGCTTCATTAAAAATTAAACGAACTTTATCTTTAGAAAAATTTTCAAGAGAAACAAAATTCACTTCACCTTGAAATTTTTCTTTAATTATATTGAAAACCTTTAAAAATAAAGGGAAGTTTTTAACTTTCCTAGAAATACTGGAAGGAAAAACAACAGTTTTTGGGATTTTGGGAACTTTTTTTAATATATTAAAAAATTCAAAATCTATTCCGCAAGGAAGAATCTTAACTTTAGAATTATAATCAACAACAATATTCTTCATAGTTTCATTTTGAACAATTACGGCAGAAACTTTGGGTAATATAAACTTCGTTAAAGAAACTTGGAATCTATTATCTTTCCTTTCATTTATATCTGTACCATGCAAGGTTAAAATAACGGGTACTTTTGGTTTATAAAACAAAATAAATAGCGCAGACAATCCATAGTGCACATGAATAAGATCATACTTGTTAGAACGAATTTCCTTCCATATTTTAAAAATAGATTTAATATATTCAATCTTACCAAACCTAACCGCATTAATAACTAAAACTTTATAGTCAATATTAAACCTATGTTTTAATGCTTCAATTTGATCTTTAATAAAAATCCCATCTACAGGAAAATTATTAGATGGATACATATTAGTTATAAATAAAATTTTCATAAAATAAAAATTAAATCTTATTCATTTATTTTTCAAAAGTTTTTCAAGAAGAGGAATTAATTGAATATTAACAATATTTTTCCAAGTACAGTTTAAATATTCATTACGTATATCTATTCCATTAAACCTATCCAAGTCATTGTAAAGTTGATCTAAGGCTAGTTTAAAAGAATCAGCATTATCTTCAATAAAAAACCCGTGTTCTTCCTTAAGCCAACGCAAATTTTCTTTAGTTTTAGTAGCTATAACGGGAAGACCAGATAAAAGATATTCAAATGTTTTAGTTGGAGGTTGATTTTGATAATACTTTGTTGTAGGAATAAAAGAAATCCCAACATTGGATATTTGAAAATATTTATGAAGCTTCTCATTCGGAATATAACCTAAAACATGAACATATTTATTAATAGCATTATCATCAATAAATTTAATTAATTCCGAACGCTCGTTATTAGGTCCGTCACCAATTATTGTAAAATTGATATCACATTCAGGGTTTTTAGAAATAAATTGGTGAAAGCCTTTAACACATTCTATTATGTTTCTATTTTCCAATGTCCCAACGTATAATAATTTAATATTTGAAAAATCCTTAGGATTAAAAGAAAAAACTTCGCCTCCAAGTGGCAACTCATAGAAGTTTTTTAAACCAATTGATTTTCCTAAATTTTTACTAACAATAGAAATATTTTGAAAAAATAAACATTCAATTTTAATTAAAAAATTTTTAATACTATTTAAAAGCATATTAGAACTAACAGAACCCGTTCTTATATCTAAAATCAAAGAATTATTAGGATAAAAAAATCTAGAAAATGAAACGCCAACAAAATAAACAAAAAACAATATATAGAAATTTTTCCTTTTCATATAAAATATACTAATTATTAAACGCATCCATCTAAATACAATATTACCATGTCTTGAAATATAAATAATATCAATATTATCATTATATATTTTAGGAAGTCCATAATCAAAACAAAGGTAAGTAATATGGAATCTATCATTCAAAAATTTACAATATTTAAAAGTATCAATATGATACCCAAATTGGGCTCTATTTATAATTAATAAACGTTTCATTTTTAAAACTTATTATATTTTATGGAACACCTTAAGAAAAGTTTAAAACAGTTCCAAAAGTTAAAATTATTAAATTTAAAACTATTAAATAAATAATACCAAAACACCTTAATTCCAATCTGGGAAGACTTTTTAGAAACAAAATACCAGACAAAGGCAAATGATTTTAAAAATTTATCATCTTCATAATATCCAATATTTTTAGAATAATTAAAAATAGTCAAAATCCAATTATAGGCATCAACATATTCCTTAAAATCGTTAAATAAATATTGAGTACCAATTTTATGATGTAGGGTTAAATTTTCCGGGGTACAGGGGACCTTAAACTTATTTAATGTTTTTAAATAAACTATTTTATGATTGGATAATAATTTATTAAAGTCTAATTTACTAAATTGATCAGTTATACTTCCTTCGGTTCTTCTATAAAAATATAAAGTTTCAGGAACAGTTGACATCTTTAATACAAAACTTGATTTTACAAAAAAATCATAATCTTCGGCAATAGATAAATCTTCATCAAAACATAAATTATTTTGCTTAATATCCGTAGTTCTTAACATGGTCGTTGCATTCCATATAGCAGGTTTAAAAATTAATAAACTTTTAATCTCCTCGTTGCTAAGTGGACTCTTACAAATTTCATCTGGCCCATTAGAAAACCTTTTAATCCATGTCCCGCAAATTGAAATATCGGGGTTATTGTCTAAAAATTGAGTTTGTATTTTAAAACGATCTTTATGAATAATATCATCACTATCCATCCAAGCAAAATATTCGGTGCCAACAAAACTCAATCCTATATTTCTAGTTTTTGCTATTCCTAAATTTTTTTGATTAGAATAAATTTTAATGCGTTTATCTTTATTAGAAAATTCTTTGATAATATTTATAGAATTATCTTTAGATCCATCATCAATAATTAATAATTGAAAAGATTCAAAGCTTTGCGTAAGAACACTATCAATAGCCTCTTTCAGATATTTTTGGCTATTATAAACAGGCATAATAACAGTTAACCTAGGACTCATATCCGTAAAAATTAAATTATTTTTTTGAAACCTTTAATTGATTTAATTTTAAATATTCTAAAATTTTATGTGCAATTATATTATCATGATAACTTTTATGTAAAATATAAATTGCAAAAACAGTGCTTAATAAATAATGATAATGATAAACTGAAAACCAAGTAAAGCTAGTAAATAATAAGTAAAATAAATAGTATTTAACATATATATATTTTTGGGGTATCTCGGCGTTTAACCCTCTATACCATAACAATATAAAACCTATAATAGGAAATACTCCAAACATTGAATAAACTGCGATTATACCTACATCAGATAAGAAATATTCTTTTTCATAACTTAATCGATCTATAAATTTTCCGTAAGAACTTATCCCCCAGTTAGGTGCGCCATTTCCAAGTATTTGACTAGCCACGTTGGGAGAAAATTCAGTTAAAAAATATTCTCCAGCCAAAACCCTGATATACTTTTTACCCAATTTAGCATCACGCTCTTGTGTTTCAATTAAACCTTTTACCATAGGGATATCAGAATTTAAAGCAATTGTAATCCCACCCATAAATAAAACTATAACTACTAATTTGTAAAAATATGACTTACCCTTCATAAAATGATAAAAATATACTAAAATCACACCAATTATAAATTGCCTTGTAACTTGCATTACAGGAATAATTAAACCCAAACAAGCAAGACAATAATAAAATGTTTTATAACTAAGAGTAAGTTTTGTCTTCAACTTAGTTATTGCAATAAATATTGTCAGAATAAAAACCCCAGCACCAGGAAAAATGATCCTTACTGCACCTCTTTGTTCACCAAACTCTTCACCAGATATTGGCTTGCCAAAAATAATAGTTCCAGAATTTATATATTGATACAAATATAATACTATATAAACTATACCAAATACTATTACAATATTTTCAATTTTTTTAATTGAAATATTCATCACGATTAGGATAAAAAACATTGCCCACCATAAATAATCCAATGTTTCAATAAGACTATGTTTAAAACTTTGACCCCATGAATAATAGGCCATTACCATAGAAAAAATAATAGAAAAATAGATAAGTTGAACAGGAAGAACTAATATACCCTTGCATCTTAAAATATAATAAGAAGAATAAACGATTATTATCGAAATAGTTAATAAATTAATGTACGCAATTAATTTTTTATCAATAAATTTTGCGTCAAAAAGTTTTAAACTCACCAACAGTACTATTACGACCAGGGCGGTATTTAATATATTATTTTTCATTGAATATATAAATATTTTTTAAAATTTTTATACACAAAAAAACCAGTGAAAATAATTACAAGTGCAGAAAAATAAAATTTTATATATATTGAATAATTTGGAATAATAAAATAGGATATGGAAAACAATACAAGGGCACTTAACCACATTAACTGTTTATCTTTTATCTTAACTTTAAGAGTTTTTCCAAAAACATACCATAAATAAAACTGAAAAAAAGTAAATGAAATCACGAATCCAGCAGCTAATCCTAAAGCTCCAAATTTACTAGAATAGAATAAGATTGGCGTTGAAAAGAGGGAATTTACAATTCCTAATTGCAATATTTTTCTTTCTTTGTTTACAGAACCTAATATAGTGCCTATCAGGCTATCGATTGATGTTAAAAATAAATACCAAATCTGAAGTTGACAAACTGTAACAGCTGGATAATAATTCTGAGGAAATAGCCAAATAAAAATTTCATCCGCAAATACGGTAAATAGGGTACATAACACCATCCCTAACAACATATAGAACTTAAATCCCTCTCCTACGATAGTTTTAAACTGTTTTTTTTGGGACACCCACATGGCTGAAAGATTAGGGAAAATTGCAACAAGAGCAAAATCCAAAACAAATGAAATGGGCCCTGTAAATCTTTGGGCAAGATTAAAATAGCCAACCTCTTCAACAGTTGAGTTTATATCTAAAAAGTTATTTGAAAATTTTGTAAATGGAAGCATTATTAAAACTAGAGCAAAATAAGGCCAACTTTCCTTTAATAAATTTACTGAAGAGTGAAAAAAACCAAAAATCTTCCCTTGAAGTAAATTAAGCCTTTTGATTACCACGTAAAATGTGCCATTCTTCAATAGGTTCAATGACAGAAAAGCAATCATTAAGTTCCATACTGTCATTTTATTTACCGGGAATAGCATTACTATCCCAAACCATATTACACTGAAAATTAGGTTTATCATGGAAGGAGGCAACATTTTTTGATGCCCTAAAAACGCAGTTTCAAAAAGTTTCCCATAGCAAGAAATAAAACCAAATATAAATACCAAAGTCAAATCACTCGTTTCAAGCTTCCCAAAAAGTTGATTGTAGCCTATATACAACACACTAGTCGCCACCATGGCAATTGTTCTCAGCAAAGCCCCATTAAAGACCAAATCTTTAGTGTTATTTGGATCTCTGGCTATTCTCCTGATTACAATATTACGTATGCCCAAATCTCCAACCGTCAAAATTAACGTTCCTTGGGCAATGATAAAAGTATACAAACCATACTGGGCAGGTTGAAGTACGGAAGTGATTTTTAAAACCGTAACCAGACCAATCAATTGTGAAACTATACTCCCAATAGTAAGGTACGAAAAATTTCTAAATACCTTGTGTTGAAAAATTTTCCTTAACATTCAGTGTTAAATTTCAAAAATTATACTCACCTAACCTCTCCTACTCCCAATATGCTCTATCAAAAACCTTGAAATTGAAGGTTCTATTTTTCTCGCAATCAGTTTATCTGAAATATCTATTTTATCTTTGTCACTAACATCTAAAACCGCAGGGCTATTACCATTCCGAAATTCCCAGTCTATATATCTAAGATTGTCATTTAAAACCCTGTCTTTAAAAGGGGAATTTAAAATTAGCGTCTGGAAAAACACCTCCTCGATCAAAAGAGTATATTTGATTTCACTGAAAATATCCGGGTTATTTTCAATATAATTGAGACAATAATCCACACATTCATTACTAATGGAAAACCAACAAGAACCGCCATAGTAAATTGGAAAATTCCCGAAGGCCTTAGTTTTAATTCTCAGTAACTTTTGAGCTTTAAGCAATAATTTGATTATTTTAAAACCAATATTTGCCTTCGAGTTGAACTCATTGTAGAAATGGAATCTTTCAAGCCTTTCCATACCTCCCTTTTCCCATTTATCAGTAGGTAGGCTAAAAAACTCCAAAAACTCTTTCCCTTTGTTTTTAATGAAGTGGTTTTGGAAGTCTGCACATGATTTAATAACAATATCTTGGCCACTCACGGTATGAAAATAATCGTAATCCCCCATTTCTTTGGCAATCTGCATCAAGCGAATCATGGCAAATAATAGATGGGACCCACCCCAATTCACCTTATATGTACTTATTACTGCCTTTACGTTACTTATGGACCTTAAATCAGAAATTTCCTCTTCGCTAAATTTAAATTTCCTATCCAAATGAATAAATAGGTCAAACTTCTCATCAAACTGCCTTACTAAATATTTAAGATGATCAACATCTTTATATGCACAAACTAATATTGCATGATTCATAGAAAAATAAATTTGTGAAATTAATTCATTTACTGATATATGGTCTCACCCTTCTTAAACCTCTTTTGGTTTTCGTAATATCCGTACCCATATCCATAGAAGTGCTCCATCTTTGCATCGTTCATCACTATCATAGGGTTATTAAACTTTTTCTCCTCATAAATGCCATTAATAATTCCCACATGCGTCCTTTGCGTAAAATTATATCTTACTATATAAATAAGAGCATCAATAAAGGGTGCTAAAGCGTAGGCATCAGAGACAAGCCCCACTGGTGCAGTATCAATTAAAATGTAATCAAACCCAGACTTCAAACCCTCAATCAATTCCCTAATCCGTGGATTGTTCATCGCAAACATTGGATTATTTGGAAGCCGGCCTGCACCTAATATAGTGATGTTTTCATTTTCATCTGGAAGAAGCATTATGTCTTCTATCTTCAATGTATGATCCTCCAAATAATCTGAAATTCCTTGTTGACTTTTTACATTCAACTTCTCCAACAAGGCCGGTTTCCTTAAATCAAACTCCAAAACAGCTACTTTCTTTCCTGATGCCGCCATAACTCTGGCCAATTGTATGGTGAAAAAAGTTTTACCTTCTCCACCTACACTAGAAGTGGATGCTAATACTTTGCCATCACCCTCCTTGATGGCATATTTAAGGTTGCTCCATATCAGACTAACCTGCTCCCCAATAATGCTTCTTTGGGTAGGGTCCTTAAGGTAGATCTTTCCCTTTTTACTTTTGGCCACCTCTCCCAAAACAGGTACTTTGGTTAATCTCATCAGTTCGCTTTTTTGAGTAATCTTTCCAAAAAGCTTATCACTGATCACGATAATTGAAAGGGGAATACCAATACCTATTGCAATTGAGGCTAACACCAAAAACTTCTTTAATGGCCTGACGGGATATATACCTGCCATCGCAGGGTCTATTGTTCTTGCACTTTTCCCCGAGTTTGCCGCAGATGACAGCATGGCCTCTTCCCTTTTTTTCATTAAGTACAAATAATTTTCTTGCTTTATTCCCTGATCTCTTGTCAAATTCAGCAATTCGCGCTCGATTACCGGTACCCTGCCAACTCTCGCTTCCGTTCTCTTAGAGCTTTCTTCCAAATTATTTACCGCAACCTGAAAGCTCCTTCTATCATTTTTAGCACTTTCTAGTATATCCTTCCTTAAATCAAAAATTTGCCCCTCTAAATTCTTCAATAAAGGATTACTTGGGTTCACGGTCTTCAATAATCGTTGTCTTTCCCTTAGCAATTGATTAAAATTATTTATCATATCAGACAAGGATTGATCTTCAACAATCATTACCCCTTGCAAAACCTTGTATGAGTCCTCATCGATTTCCAATTCCTGAATAATATCATTTAATACGTCGATTTTTATGTAATATTCAGACAACATCTGTTTATTTCCCCTAGTGCTTTCTAAGTACAATTGGGACTCAGAACTGAGATCGGATATTTCGTTTTTCTTTTTAAATTCTTCAATCTTAAGTTCTATGGCTTCCAATTCCTTTGTCAATTGCCCCATTTGAAGATCAATAAACTCAATGGTGTTTTCCGCTGTAGAACTGATACTCTCAAATGCCCTTTTGTTATATAATTCCACTAACTTGTCAACAATCATCTCTCCTCTCTCAGGAAGGGGATCATAAAAGGTTATCCCCACTGCTGTGGACAGTTTGTTGGTAGGCTCTGCACTTATTTCATCGCTTAAATAAAAAGCTAGTTCACGTAAATCATTAAAAACAACTTCTAGGTTTTCAGGAGGTAGCTCTGGAAGTTTTTCACCTTTTAACTTAACAGTAAATACACCCGCACTATTTTTCAGTGGCTCCCCATACTTCACCATTTTTTTGCTGCCATTTTCATTTAACAGATAGAAATTCTCATTATCAATAAACTCCAGGTGCAAAGAGGGTACATTTATTACTCTTGTAGGCAACTCCTTGAAATCAATGATAATAGGCACTTCATCACCATAAACCTCCCTTTTCCTAAGAATTCCATTTGGTACATAAAAACTGTTCTGTAGCCCTAGTTCCTCCAAAGTACGTCGAATGAGATTCACTGAGGTCAATACTTCAATTTCATTTTCCACTACCTTAGAGGAATAGAAATTTTCCAGATCGTCCAAAACAATGTTCTCAGAAAACTCGGCGCCCTTCTCATCTGTGTTAATGAGAATACTGCTTTTAATTTCATAGATATCAGGTTGGAAATACAGATAGACCATACATAAGCTTACCGTAATGGTCAAACTAAGAAAAATCCAATACCAATTCCTGGTTAAACGCTTAATTAAAAAAAGTAAATTTGTCCCTGAATCATCATTTGTTCCAGTTTCTTTCGAAATAAGATCCCCAATCTCCATGATATTTTAATTTTTAAGGTAATTATGATTATGAAGAACTTTAGCAAGTATACTTAAAATTAAACAAAAGCTTCGCTAAGGTAAGTCACAATTTAGATTTACCGTAGTTTTTATTTTTAAAAAAGAATATAATTCGTCACTGAACCACCGCATACCCATCGCAAAACTAAAAGTTAATTAATCCATCCAATTTTGGAAAGGACTAGTGACCCCAAAGAAATTATTATACCCCTGCCGAATTTTCACTATGTATTTGAAATACATTTTTACAAATGTAAACAACAAAAATCATATATACAATAGAAGGTAGATTCGAAATTTAAGCAAAATGAAGAGTATATCACATAAATTAAGGAATATCAAGACTTAAATAATTAATCGGAAAAATAAATTGAATAAACACAATTATAAAATGATTTTATTAAATATTAATTAAATAATATACTTAAAATGATATTTTAATTATTTAAAACAAAAACCTGGTAGTAATGTAAAATTTATTTTAAAAATTATACCTATTTTATAATTTTAAAACTGAATTATTTTTCATATCCTGCCCTCCTCTTTCAACTTCCAATACCTCAACAACCCGGCCACGGACATCCAACTTGGGTTCGCATATTCATAAAGCTGTCGTGTGGTTTCATCCACCCCTAATTGCTTCATTTGAAGCTCGGTATAGGCCATGAAGGCCGGAGTTACTTCCTCCTTTGGTGTGCCTTGTTCGTAATGCGGTTTCATCCATAATGCCCAGTCCTCTATCATTTTTTCCAGTTCCTTTAGATGCGCTTCAACATCTAGCACCTCTCCGAAATGGGTTAAACACAGCCGCTCAGGCTTCAACTCCCTAATGAGCTGAATAGAATCCGACCAATCTGCCAAATGTATGTCTGGCGGAGGACAGGGAGGAACCACAGGACCTCCAGATATCTTTACACCAGCAACATCCCCCGTGAAGATAGACTCCCCAAACTGCCATGCGATATGGTGTACGGCATGACCAGGGGTGTGCCAGCCAATCAATTCCTGCCCCCCAATGCTCAACTTCTCTCCATGGCCTACTGCCACTAATTTTTCCTGAGGGATGGGTGCCATTTCACCCCACAACCGCTCCATGTCATCCCCATAAATTTTTGCTGCAGAGTGCCAGAGCTTCTCGGGCGAGGACAAATGTGGCAATCCTACCGGATGCACATAAACCCTAGCGCCCAGTTCCGCAAATTTCCAGGCCGCGCCGGCATGGTCAAAGTGGATATGCGTAAGTAATACATGCTTTATGTCTTCAGGGGTTATTCCCTCACTATTTAAGGCTTCAACCATATGAGGCCATGTCGATTCCGGGCCTGTTTCCACCAATATATTGCCATCCTCTCCTGGTATCAAGTAGCTTCCAATGACTTCATTGGCCTCTAAAAATCCTAAATCTAATAATTTCATATGTTTATAATTGTCTTTTCAGCGGTCATAACTTGCCCCGTACCGCAGGTCGGGGTGGAATCTCGCAGTCTATAATCATCCCAGTGTGTGACGTGCTCGTCATGTCCTGACTGCCGTCAGGACAGGCTCGATTTCATAGGTTTATAATTGTCTTTCATTGGTCAGGCCTCACTGCAGTCAGGCAAGCAGCCTATCCAAATAACGTATAATTCCCAAATTGATCCATTGGCATCGTCTTCCTTAACACATATGGGGTGTCATTGGCCACCTGATTCACCAAAGGAGAGACCGTGTAGGAAAGCATTTCCTCCTCAGGAAAGGGCGTCAGCATTCCCAACAAAACTTTCTCGCTGCTACGCTTGTCCAGCCAAACACTTTCCTGCTCGGGATTCAAAATCACAGGCATCCGGTCATGTACATCTGCCACAAGGGTGTTGGGTGAGGTTGTAAGAATAAGAAAAGTGTGCGCCATTTCCCCTTCCGGGGTTTCATATTCTTCCCAAATGCCCGCAAACGAAAACAGCTTTTCATCCAACATCGTAAACCTATGGGGGATTTTCATTTTTTTCCCCACTTTTTTCCATTCATAGAACCCATCTGCTGGCACCAGGCAACGGTTTTGTTGAAAAGCATTGCGGAAGGATGCCTTTTCGGCAACTGTCTCAGACCTGGCATTGATTAATTTCTGCGAAACCGGCTTATTTTTGGCAAATTGTGGCGTGATACCCCAATAAAAATGTGAAAATCCCCTGGGGCTTTCTGAGGTCAACACAGGCACCAATTGGGTGGGGGCAATGTTATACCTGGGCTTGAAATCATCAAGCATCTCTGCCTCAAAGCGGGCTTCAAGCTCCAACTTGTTCTTGGCTAGTGAATATCTTCCACACATAAATAGTAAGTTACCAAATTATTATTCCGTAAGTTACCTATACCCTTCGATAAATTCAAATGCCCTGAATTCTGACCAGTACACACCTTTCCATCCGCCCATTCTAAAACCCACATGCCCACCATGCTCCGGAAATTCCATATATACATTTTTAAGCCTTTCCCCTAGCTGCTCTGGAAAACATGATTCACTCAGAAAGGGATCGTTCCTGGCGTTAATGATCAATACTTCTTGATTTATCTGCTCCAAGAAATGTATGGAAGAGCATTTTGCGTAATAATCTTCTGCACTGTCAAAACCATGCATAGGTCCCGTATATACATGGTCGAAGGTCCTGATATCTTGTATAGCAGACAAAGGCCCCAAGTTTATCTGATCAGGAAAGAACTTTGACTTTGCCAGTATCTTGAATTTCAGCGACCTTAAAAACCTTCGGGCATACATCCTGTTTTCGGGCATTGAAATCTTATCACAGGAATCCCCCAAATTTAGCGGTACTGAAATACCGACCGCTCTATGCAGGATATCCTTAAATGGATGCGCTTCTCCAAGGTATTTCAATGTGAGATTCCCTCCCAAACTGAACCCCACGAATGAAATGGACGCATAACGGGGAGCGGCATGAGCCATCACCGCGGCCAGGTCATGCGTGGCCCCTGAATGATAAAAATAAGGCTGCCTGTTCAATTCCCCACTACAGCCTCTGAAATTCCATGCAAGCACATCCCAGCCTCTTTCAAAAAAAACACGTGCCATTCCCTGCATATAGGGCCTTCGGCTGTTACCTTCCAAGCCATGGCTGATGATAAGCAGTTTCTCACTGCCTTGCTTTAACCAATCCAGGTCGAGAAAATCCCGGTCTGAGGTATTAATCCTTTCTCTTTCAAATGGTAAGACAGGGGATTTCCTGAAAATGGCCGGAACAATCGTTTGGAGGTGACCATTATACATCCACCGGGGAGGTACATAATTTCGATTTTTTACGATGGGCATTTTTATTTTTTGAACGGGCTCTTGGTTAAACTCACGGTGAAAATACCAATGTTAAATTTGAATAAAGATATTAATGAACTATTTTTGGATTGCGAATTTAAGAATGCGAAAGAAATAACTTATGGCCGAGATAATACGAATGCCCAAAATGAGCGACACCATGGAGGAAGGGGTGATCGCACAATGGTTAAAAAAAGTAGGTGATGAGGTTAAAGCCGGGGATGTAATAGCTGAGGTGGAAACCGATAAGGCTACCATGGAACTGGAATCCTATGATGAGGGAGTACTCCTTCACATTGGTGTGGAAGAAAAGGATTCCGTACCGGTGAACGGGGTCATTGCCATATTGGGTGAAAAAGGCGAAAATATAGACGACCTCCTGAAAGAAATTAAGGGAGGGAGCAAAGGTGAGAAGGAAGAAAAACCTGCATCTGAGCCAAAAAAATCCGAAGAGAAGAAAAGTGAAGATAAAGCAGAAAAAGAGGAGGAAATAGACACCTCTGATGTAGCTGCCACCTTGGTCACCATGCCCAAGATGAGTGACACCATGCAGGAAGGAACTATAGCCTCCTGGCAAAAGAAAGTGGGCGACGAGGTGAAATCCGGAGACATAATGGCAGAAGTGGAAACAGATAAAGCCACGATGGAATTAGAATCCTATGAAGATGGGGTTCTCCTTTACATAGGTGTGGAGGAAGGTGATTCCATAGAAGTCGACGGGGTAATTGCGGTAATCGGGGAAAAAGGAGCCGATTATGAAAAATTACTGAAAGCCCACAAACAAAAAGGGAAACAATCCTCTTCCAAGGCGTCCTCTGATGAATCTACCCCTAAAAAAGAAGAAGAAGAAAAAGCCACTTCACAGTCATCAGGCTCTTCTGAAAAGAAATCTACAAAGACCAAAAGCAGTTCAGACAATGGTAGAATAAAGGCATCACCACTGGCCAAGAAAATCGCCGAAGAAAAGGGGGTGGATATAAGCTTGGTGGAAGGAAGCGGCGAAGGAGGCAGAATCATCAAAAGGGATGTGGAAAACTTCGATCCTTCCTCGGTACAAGCAGCTGCAAGCACATCTGGACCCGCAATAGGCCAGGAATCCTATACAGAAGAAAAAGTTTCTCAGATGAGGAAGGTGATCGCTAAGCGACTTGCCGAAAGCAAGTTCACAGCACCCCACTTTTACCTAACCATGGAAATCAACATGGACAAGGCCATTGCAGCAAGAAAAAGCATGAACGAAGTTGCACCGGTCAAGATTTCCTTTAATGATATGGTCATAAAGGCAGTGGCCGCAGCCCTGCGTCAGCACCCTAAAGCAAACTCAGCCTGGCTGGGTGACAAAATCCGGTACAACGATCATATCCATATCGGTATGGCCGTGGCTGTGGAAGAGGGCCTACTAGTGCCTGTTATCCGATTTGCAGACAACAAGACACTTTCCCAAATTTCTGAGGAGGCAAAAACCTTGGCAGGGAAGGCCAAAAACAAGGAACTTCAACCCAAGGACTGGGAAGGTAATACATTTACCATTTCCAACTTAGGTATGTTTGGCATAGAAGAATTCACGGCAATCATCAATCCACCTGATGCCTGCATATTGGCCGTGGGGGGAATTAAGGAGACAGTGATCGTGAAAAACGGGGAAATGAAAGTAGGAAACGTGATGAAAGTGACGCTATCCTGTGACCACAGAGTGGTGGACGGTGCCATAGGTTCAGCCTTCCTTAAAACACTGAAAGACCTTCTTGAAGACCCGGTAAGGCTGTTGATATAAGCCTCCGTCTCAAAGAACACATGTCAAAAAGTCCTATCTTCTAGGACTTTTTGCGTTTAGTACGGTTATTGACTAGAAAAGTGAAAATCAATTATGGAAAGAATTAAAGCAACAACCGTGGTTGCGGTGAAACAGGGTGATCAGGTAGCCATAGGGGCTGATGGGCAGGCCACCCTGGGAAATACCATTGCCAAAAGTAGCGTGAACAAAATAAGAAAATTACAAGGCGGTAAAATTCTTACAGGTTTTGCAGGGTCCACAGCAGATGCCTTTACCTTGTTGGAGAAATTCGAGGAGAAGTTGGCAGCCTTCGGGAACAATATGAAACGTGCGGCGGTGGAACTCGCCAAAGAGTGGAGAACTGATCGTATGCTCAGCAAGCTGGAAGCCATGATGATCGTGGCAGATGCCACGGATATCCTCATCATTTCAGGAACCGGAGACGTAATAGAACCTGACTATCAAATCGCCACTATAGGTTCCGGGAGCATGTATGCCCAAGCAGCCGCAAGAGCCATGAAAAAATATGCCCCACAGCTTTCCGCAGAGGAAATTGTTAAGGAAAGCCTTAGTATTGCTGCAGATATTTGCATTTATACCAACCATAATATAGTAGTGGAAAAAATTGATGGATAAAAAAGGTCAACCTCCTCAAGATTCAAGTGCTCTAGAAAATTTGCTAACTAAGGGCAAGGAAAAAATACTCGCAATCCTCACTAAATCCTAAAGGTAATCGCATAAGATCAGCTTCAAAATTTTTTCCTAAAGCTGATCTTTTTTGCTTTTATCACCTTATGGTTTCCTTTCATAGACATAAACGTTACCATCTGCAATATTTGGTGGCCCATAATTCCATAGATTACCGTCATTCATAAGGTAAAGTGTTTCGACCCCTGGTTCACCAATAACAATTCCACTAAATATGCCTTTGTCTTCTTCAGTTAAATCTGGGTTAAAATTTAGTATTAATTCCAATACCCAATCCTTTTCACTTTTTGGAACTTGAACAAATTCACCTGATACTTGTCTCCCCAGTCCAGGGTCCGTCTTGAGAAAGGTCCCGTCTGTCCGGAAATGGTAAGTACTAATATTGCTAGGATCCATTTCTCCATACCAGCTGCTAATTTTTCTTGTCAATTCCCAATGCCCTTGAAAATTTTGTTGCAGCTCAGCAATGTCATCAGATTGGCAGGAAAAGAATAACAGTGCCGCCACGCAAGGGATGAATAAAGTATGCCGACTTTTCATTAGTTTTGGTTCTAGACCTTAAGATTCATACTGGGAGTTTCAAAAAAGTAAAACACAAGTAATTCCTGTCATAAAGTCTTAAACCAAACAAAACCATGTTCGAATTCGGACAATATTTCAGGTTTTTAAGTCCTTTTGAGTTTGGAAAAGTATTTGTTGAAGCTTTTTAAACTTAAACTATCAAACCGATGGATTTCAAACAGTTTACCATAAAATCACAAGAGTCCATCCAAAAGGCCCTGGAGCTTTGCAACGCCGCCAATCAGCAAATGATAGAACCGGCACATTTGCTCAAGGGCATTTTGATGGAAGAAGCGGGCGGAACAGGCTTTTTGCTGAACAAGTTGGGGGTAAACCCCAAATTGCTATTGCAAAGGCTGGATGAAATCATTGAGAAACTTCCAAAAGTGTCAGGGCAGCAACCCTATCTTTCCAATGCCACCAACCAGGCCCTCCAAAAAGCCAAGGAATACCTGAAAACTTTCGGAGATGAATTTGTGGCCGTTGAGCACATAGTTTTAGGAATACTAGCTGGAAACGACCCTACGTCAGCACTATTGAAGGAGCTAGGCGTGAAGGAAAAACCGCTAATTGAAGCAATCAAGGAACTTAGAAAAGGAAATAAAGTGACCGATCAAAACGCAGAATCCAAATACAGGTCTCTGGAAAGGTATTCCAAAAACCTGAATGAACTGGCCAAAAAGGGTAAAATAGACCCGGTAATTGGCCGCGACGAAGAAATACGCAGGGTATTGCAAATTTTGGCGAGAAGGACCAAAAACAACCCCATACTACTGGGTGAACCGGGAACAGGAAAGACTGCTATCGTGGAGGGGCTTGCCCAGCGAATAGTAAGTGGGGATGTGCCCGAAAACCTTAAATCCAAGACCATCATCTCCCTGGATATGGGACTCTTGGTGGCAGGGGCAAAATACAAGGGTGAATTTGAGGAAAGGCTCAAATCCGTGATTAAGGAGGTGACCGATAGTGATGGGGAGGTTATCTTGTTTATTGATGAAATCCACACCTTGATAGGTGCTGGAGGCGGAGGTGAAGGTGCCATGGATGCCGCAAACCTGCTCAAACCGGCACTGGCCAGAGGTGAGCTACATGCCATAGGGGCCACTACCCTAAAAGAGTATCAAAAATACATTGAAAAAGACAAAGCACTGGAGCGCCGGTTTCAGCAGGTCATCGTGGATGAACCTGATGCAGCAGATGCCATAAGTATCCTTAGGGGTATTAAAGATAAATACGAACTCCACCACGGGGTTAGGGTAAAGGATGATGCTGTAATAGCCGCGGTGGAGCTATCCCAAAGGTATATTACGGAACGGTACCTCCCGGATAAGGCCATTGACCTCATGGACGAGGCAGCCGCTAAACTAAGGATGGAAATAGATTCCTTACCCCAGGAACTTGACGAGCTCAACCGAAGAATCATGCAATTGGAAATTGAAAGAGAGGCCATCCGCAGGGAAAAAAACAAGGATAAGGAGGCCACTCTGAGTAAGGAAATTGCTGAGCTTTCCGAAAAACGTCAAGCTATAAAAGCCAAATGGGAAAGCGAAAAAGCGGTAATCCAAGGGATCCAAAGGGAAAAGGAAAGCATTGACAAATTTAAGATTGAAGCTGAACAGGCAGAAAGAGCCGGAGATTTCGGAAAGGTTGCCGAAATCAGGTATGGGAAAATAGGTGAAAGTGAGAAAAAATTAGCCTCTTTTCAGAACCAACTGAAGGAGATGCAAGAAGGGTCGCCCCTACTCAAAGAAGAAGTAGATCAGGAGGATATTGCCGCAGTGGTATCCAAGTGGACGGGCATACCCGTTTCCAAAATGATTCAAAGTGAGCGGGATAAACTATTGCACCTTGAAGATGAACTGGGCAAAAGGGTGGCCGGCCAAAGGGAAGCCATAGCCGCGCTGTCTGATGCGGTAAGGAGAAGCAGGGCAGGTCTGCAAGACCCGAAACGTCCCATTGGATCCTTCATATTCTTGGGAACCACAGGTGTGGGGAAAACTGAACTTGCAAAAGCCCTTGCCGAGTACTTGTTTAATGACGAAAACTCCATGGTAAGGATTGACATGTCAGAATATCAAGAAAGACATGCTGTAAGCCGCCTTGTGGGGGCTCCTCCAGGCTATGTGGGATACGACGAAGGTGGGCAACTTACCGAGGCCGTCAGAAGAAAACCCTATTCCGTGGTGCTATTGGATGAAATTGAGAAAGCCCACCCGGATGTATTCAATATACTGCTTCAGGTGCTGGACGATGGAAGGCTCACCGACAATAAAGGAAGGGTGGCCAATTTTAAAAACACCATCATCATCATGACAACTAACATTGGTTCATTACTTATTCAGGAGCGATTTGACACCATGGAAGAATGGAACAAGGATGAGGTGATGGAAAACACCAAATTGGAGGTGTTTGACCTACTTAAAAAATCGGTAAGGCCTGAGTTCCTGAACCGGATAGATGAAATCATCATGTTTGAGCCATTAAATAAGGCAATTATCAGAAAGATTGTGGATATACAATGGAGGGAGATTCAGAAAAGGTTGGACGAAGGGGGGATTGAGATCGATGCCACAGCCGAGGTGTTGAACCACTTGGCCGAGGTGGGGTTTGACCCCCAGTTTGGGGCAAGGCCTTTGAAGCGTACCATGCAACGGCTCATTCTAAATGAACTTTCCAAGCAAATACTGAGTGGGTATATTAAAAATGATAGCGCAGTGCTCGTGGATCTTGATGCAGATAAGCAGATCTATTTCAAAAATGTGGAAACAGTAGAAGTGAATTAAGTGGGAAAAAGCCCCCTAAGGACGAAAACTCCTTAGGGGTATTTTTTTGCTCCTGTCACCCTAAAGACGGATTGTCAGCTATGAATAGGCATTAGCTCAGCAGCATCCCTGCCATTTACGAATTGTTGTTAAGCACAATAATTTATTGTTTTTTTAAACAATTTTTAATTATAATGTTTTACGAACGAATAAATCAAGGAACCAATTGTGATTACATTTTCTGAGTTTTTCCCTAAATGATAAAGACTCCGTTTGATCGATTTAGTCATGCCCGATTTCATCTAATATCGCCTCCATTTCATCCATCACTGCATTAATCCTGGCGATGGTTAGGTCAAAGGGGGCGGCACTGCTCATGTCCACACCTGCTTTGTGCAATAGCTCCACAGGATATTGAGACCCTCCGGCAGATAAAAATTTCCTGTATTGTTCAACTGCTCCCTCATCATTTTTCAATTTCTCCGCGATGGCCTGAGAAGCGGTGAAAGAGGTGGCATATTGATACACATAGTACGTGTAATAAAAATGAGGGATATAAGCCCACTCGGCTTTTATATTTTCATCCACAGTACATACCCCTTCGTCATGTCCATAATATTTACGAGTGATTTCCAGATATAAGCGATCAAAATCCTCCCCTGTGAGGGCCTCCCCATTCTCTACCATTTCATGGATTTTCAACTCAAATTCAGCAAATTGAGTTTGTCGGAACAAAGTGCCTTTTGCCGTTTCCAGGTAATTTCCCAAAATGGCCAATCTCACGTTTTTATCACTGATATCATTTAAAAAGTAGTCATTCAACAAGGCTTCATTAACCGTGCTGGCCACTTCGGCCACAAATATGGAGTAGCCTGCCTTCGGAAACGGTTGAGCCTTGTTGGAGAAATAACTGTGCATGGTATGTCCCAATTCATGAGTAAGGGTGCTTACGTCATTGTACTTTTCATTGTAATTCATAAGAATATAGGGGTGCACGTCATAGGCACTTCCCTGGGAATAAGCCCCAGATCTTTTGCCCTCATTAGGGTACATGTCTATCCATCGCTCATCAAAGGCTCTTCTTACCACCTCCACATAATCTTCTCCCAAAGGCAGAAGAGAGTTTAGCACATGAGTCTTCCCTTCTTCTACTGAAAACTCCAGGTCCACATCTCCAACCAATGGGGCATAAAGATCAAAATAGTGAAGGTGATCAAGCTTCATCATTCTTTTTCTCAACTGCAGGTACCTGTGAAAAGTGGGTAGATTCAGATGCACATTATCGATGAGGTTGTGATAAACCTCTACCGGAATATTGTTACCATCCAAGGCACTATGTAGGGTACTTTCATAATTTCTTACATTGGCATAAAAAATATCACTTTGAAGGTTACCATAAAGTTTGGCCCCAAAGGTTCTCTGAAACTCCTGAAGCTTGCCAAAAAATGCATCAAAAACCTTTTCCCTCATCTCCCTATCATCGCTGGCCCTGTACCGACTGAAGTTTGCCGGTGTGAGCTTGACCTTCTTCCCCTCTATCTCAATCTCCGGATAGGGAAAGTCCGCATTGGAAAATATCGAACGTACATTAGAGGCCGTGCCTGCCATTTGGGATGCCTGGGCAATTACCTTTTCCACCTCTTCGCTTCGCTTATGTGGTCTTCTTCTCAAGAGATCAGAAAGGTACTTGTCAAAGGGTGCTAACCTAGATTCCTCTTTGATAAATGCCATCAAATTGGCGGAATCTGCTTCCAATATCTCAGGTTCAATGAATGAGGCAGCCGCACTTATACCGGAGCCCAGTTGCTGCAATTCGAGTTTCATTGAAGTATACCTTGATACACGGGTATCCTGGTCGGATTTCATATTGGCATAGGCACCCAGCCTGCTCATTCCCTTCCGGATATCCGATAAAAATTCCAGGGCATCTGCGAGTTTCTCCGCCGAGGCAGTTAAACTCCCTTTTAACTCATCCAGCTTTTTACTTTCCTCCCTTAATTTGTTTTTGGCAGAAGTCCACTCCTCATCACTGGAATAAAGATGGGTTAGATCCCACTTATACTGTTCGTCAATCTCGTCCCTTTCTTGGGCATTGGCAATCAAAAAAGATGTGCACGCAATCAACAAGATCAAAATTGGCAATTTTTTCATAATAGTAGTTCAGTTAGAAATGGTGTTGGCCAAATATACCATTTAGGACAAAAAAAGTGGAGACTAACAAAAATTTTTGCCTCCACAATAGGAGAATTAATCCCATTATCTGACTTTGCTACACGAAAAAACGCTAAAATCCTAATGGTTTGATTTAATTTGGGAATTCATAATCAATGGGTAATATATCTCCAATTTTTTGCCATACCCAGTAACCTTCGAAGTATTGTTTACGAAAACCGTAACAAAGGGTAAAGGCAAATCTGAATCCCTATCAACTACCCTCCCTTCTACAGTAATCTTTTGAGCCAAAAGAGGACCGGTCACGGTTGATCCAAAAAGAAACAGGAGCGACCCCAAAAAACGGGTTTTTAACATTCTTATTTCTTCCATGCTAAAACCTATCTAATCATTAAAATTAAATTCATGTAATATTAAGATAAAAATAAAAAAATTGAATAAATAATTCAAATGTATCATTAAGAATTACAACACTTAACCCTTTAATTGGAAAAGATGAAAAATGGCTGTAAAGAACCTGGCGTTTTGATGAAGGTCAAGCCAAGGCCTCATAAGGAAGATAAGTGCTTTCTATAAGGTGGGATCTTACTTTTTCCTAAGAATATACTTATCCGCCAATTCGCCGGTTACCCTTTCCCCCTCCATGTCTAGTTGAAATAGCTGATTTTCACCCACTAAATATTGACTTGGCCTGTTTTCCAACCCTTCCAAAGTGATAATATTGCCTTTCTCATTCCAGGTAAAACTACCTGAATGAGAAAACCCCTCCTCACTTTTCCCTAGGTATTTAGTCTTTAGCTCAAAATTATTATCATAATCAATGACTAGTGTCGTGGCAATACCCTCACAATCTGCACAGGGAACGGTGCCCTCATAAACCCCTTCCCAATCTAAGGCATTCCGACTGGTATCTCCCTTAGGTACTTGCTTGTCTTTAGTGGCGGGGTTAGAACAAGAACTGGCTAAAACCAATAGCAAAAATAGAAGGGGTAAAACGCTAATATATTTCATGTGTTTATAATTTGATTTTAAAGGCCAGATAGCTTGTCCCTGCCTGCCCCGATCCCGAGCTAAAGGGGGCATACCTCCTCGTGTCGATCTCTTCATGGTCGATTTGACACCAAATTAGGAACCAATTGATTGTAGTTTACGAATGACAAACTTGTTAATCAATAATAATCAATTTAAATGCCAGTTTCAAGGCATCTTAGCGTAGTCTAGCCCAACCTTCCTAAAATTTGATCCCTATGGGAATCCAGCTTCACGAAAATAAACAAAAGGATGGTAAAGGACCATAAGGAAGAACCCCCATAGCTAAAAAATGGAAGAGGGATTCCGACGACGGGGAATAGCCCCACTGTCATCGATATGTTGATCGCGAAATGAAAGAACAACAGCGAAACCACACAATATCCATAAATCCTGGAAAACCTGGTTTTTTGTCGCTCTGCCAAAAATACCAGCCTCAGCAGCAGGGTGCTGAAAAGTCCAATAAGGATTAGACTCCCTAACCAACCAAATTCTTCCCCTAGGGTACAAAATATAAAATCAGTATGTTGCTCGGGTACAAAATCAAACTTGGTTTGAGTGCCTTCTAAATACCCCTTTCCAATGAGCCCTCCGGAGCCTATGGCAATTTTTGACTGGGTAACATTCCAGCCTACCCCAAGGGGATCAATATCGGGGTCAAACAAGACCATAATACGGTTTTGCTGGTGCTCTGGCAATTTCTCTACCACATAATCCAAACTGTAGGTGTAGCCAATCATTATCCCACACAACCCCAGCACAGAAAGTGTTTTTTTCCAACTGTATTTGCCCGAAAAAATCACCAATAGCCCCACAGCTCCAATTGCCGCAGCCACATAAAGGTTTTCTTCAATCGCTATGGCCATCAAGGAAAGTGTTACGAATATGACCCCAATCACATAATATTTTTGAGGGAGGCCCTCTCTATAAAGCATAATGAAAAATGCACTATAGACCATGGCTGTCCCGGTGTCTGGCTGCAACATGATCAAGGCAACCGGCAAGCCAATCAGACCTATTGCCTTCCATTGAAATTTGAATTGGCTAAGGTCAAAAAGTGGGGAGTCCATTAATTTTGCCAAAGCCAGTGCCGTGGCAAATTTTGCGAATTCAGCGGGCTGCAACCGAAATATCCCCAGTTCAAACCAGGCCCTTTGTCCGTTAATTTCCTTTCCGAAAAAAGGAGTAATAAGCAGAATAAAAATCAACATCCCGTAGAGGATGAAACTAAGGTTCTCATAAAACCTGTAATCCGGCACCATTATCAGCACAATCAGACCTATGGCCGTAGCAATCCACACCAATTGTTTACCGGAATTGATACTGAAATCAAACATGCTGGTGGCACTTTGCTCATCATAAACCGCCGCATAGATGTTAAACCAACCTATGGTTACCAGGGAAAGGTATAAAAAAACTGTTACCCAGTCGATTTTATTGGTCTGGACTTCTTTCTCTCTCATCACCTAGTAAATAAAATTCCCTTCCAAAACATACTCCTCTAAGGCCGGCCGGGTGATGTGACCTCGCAGATATTTCTCGATCATTAAGCTGGCGGTACTTGCCGCCGCCCTACCTCCCCATCCTGCATTTTCCACATATACTGCAATGGCGATTTGCGGGTCATCCTTAGGGGCAAATGCAACAAATACGGAATGGTCCTCACCGGCGGGATTTTGTGCTGTGCCGGTTTTCCCAGCTATGGCTATAT
Source organism: Cyclobacteriaceae bacterium (assembly GCA_003565295.1). Classification (GTDB taxonomy): domain Bacteria; phylum Bacteroidota; class Bacteroidia; order Cytophagales; family Cyclobacteriaceae; genus Pleomorphovibrio. The sequence goes on along the minus strand of PXCO01000040.1, from coordinate 48,144 downwards.
CCTTGATGATTGCCCTTGCAGCAGTACCGGACAGTGCTTCTTTCATGGCATCTTGCACAAGGTCAAAATGCACTGAGTCTATCCCCGAATATATAGGTTCTTTAAACTTTTTGGATATTAGTTCAGCATCTCCGTCTATGGCTTTTACAAGGTGCGGGGTATAATAATACCCTTTATTGGCAAATATGGCTGCTAAATTGGCCATTTGTAGAGGAGTGACCAACATTTCCCCCTGTCCTATGGAAAGGGAATAGATGGTGGAATACTTCCATCTGCCATTACCGTATATTCTGTCATAAAGCTGACTGGTGGGAATGGCTCCTCCCTTTTCCCCATGAATATCTATACCCAACCTGTTGCCAAGGCCGAATTTTTCAACCGATTCGTGCCAGTTATCCAATCCTATTTGCGTGTCCCTGAATGTATTGGAGGAAACCTCTTGGTTGATCATTGCCCTGAACCCTTGGTGGTAGTAGGGGTTGCAGGAGTACTTAATGGCCCCGAACAAATTGACAGGATTGGGATGATTATGACAATTCACCAGGGACCTGTTACAGGAGAAAGTGGTGCTTGGTTTAAGCACTCCTTCCTGTAACCCTACCAATGATTGTACTATTTTGAATATGGAACCCGGTGGGTACATGGCCATGATCGGCCGATTGAATAAGGGCTTATTTTCATCTACGTTCAGCGTTAGGTAATTTCTGCCAAATCTTGCGCCCGTAAGAATATTGGGGTCATAATTTGGAGCGGATATCAAAGACAGGATCTCCCCGGACTTAGGCTCAATGGCCACCACAGATCCCCGCTTACCCTTCATCAGCTTTTCCCCGTAGATTTGCAGGTCCAGGTCAATGGTGGATTGTAAATTTTTCCCGGGCACAGCTGCAGTATCCAAATCCCCGTTTCTAAAAGACCCCTTGTCAATGCCCCTTACATTGACCATCTTATACTTCACTCCTTTCCTACCCCTGAGCTCGGGCTCATAATAAGCCTCAAGGCCACTTAGCCCCACATAATCACCCTGCCTGTAATAATTCGTCTCGTCCTTAGCCAACTGAGTCTTATTGATTTCGCCTATATACCCCAATGCATTGGCGGCAACAGGATTTGGGTAGGCCCTTACCGAACGAGTAAGTACAAATAACCCCGGGTAATCGATCAGGTAATCCTGTACCCGGGCAAATTCCTCATTGCTCACCTGTTTGATCAGGGGAGAGGGTTTTACCCATGAGTATTTTTTTGCGGCATTGAAGCTTTCAACCAAGTGGTCTTTGTGTATCCCGAAGATCTCACAAAACCTGGTTGTGTCCGTTAAATGAAACTCCCTGGGGATCACCATCAAATCAAATACAGGGTTATTGTAAACCAGCAACTGGTTATTTCTGTCGTACACCAACCCTCTATAAGGGTGATCCACGATACGTTGGATCGCGTTTCTTTCTGCTTTCCGTAAATAGGTGTCGTCGGTGACCTGAATCACAAAAAGTTTGGTAAGCAGCACTATACTCACCAGTAGTATAACCATGCCCACAATAATTGACCTGTGACTTTCCATCAGATGCCCCTCTTTTTATTATAAAATAACAACTGCACCACTATCCCTAACAAAAAGGTAAAAAGTATGCTACTTAATGCTCTAATAACGAAAATAAAATAATTATCAGTGCCCAAGGAGTCGACATAAAAGAAAAGAAAATGATGAATGGTAATCAATGGAAGGGCGTAAATCACAAACCAACCTAGCCCCATGTTGAGCAAGGTGGGCGGTATATGCTCATCGTACCCGCCTCTAGGGGTATTAGCTTTGATCCATGGGTTTCTGATAAATGCCAGCAAAACAGTGGCAGCGGTATTCATGCCCAAGCTATCATAAAAAACGTCCACAACCATGCCCATACCAAAACCCAAAAACAACAAGGAGACCGTTCCCACCTCAATTGGCAATGTGAGTAGGAAAAAAACATAAAGCAAGCAAAATGAATACCCAAACAACACCACTTCCTTCAGGATAAATACCTGCACGAATAGGTATGCCAAAAAGGCCAGGCTATATTTGATGATGTTACTGCCCGTCATACCGCTGATCCAATTGAAGTTGCAATGAATCCAATTCCTCCTTCATGGTGTTGTCAACCAGATACACGTAGGTGAGTTTGGAAAAGTCAGTACTTAGTTCAAGGCTAATGTCCAAATATGCCGATTCACTTCCTGGCATTACCTCACTAACATACCCAACGGCCAGGCCTTCGGGAAAGATGGCATTATACCCAGAGGTCACTATTGTATCGCCGATTTGGACGTTGACATGCCTGGGAACGTAAAGTAATTTTGCACTCTTTGGATTTTTGCCATCCCAATTAGCCGAACCAAATACATTGGAACTTTTTATCTTTGAGGAAATAAGAAGGTCAGTGTGCAGTGCAGATATGACGGTGGAAAAGTTGCGGGAAACCCCTTTCACTCTCCCCACTACACCCTGTTCATTGAAGACCCCCATCCCAGGCCTGATGCCATCTTCGGCGCCCTTGTTCAAAGTAAGGTGGTTTTGGCTTAAATGAAGGGAATTGTTTATGACCTTGGCCGACCAAAATTCATAACTATGCCGAAATAGGGTGTCAATATCCAAGGTGACGGAGTCATCCCTGGGGGATAAATCCTCAAGCCGCTTCAGCAACCGGGCGTTTTTTTCTGCCAATGCCTCATTGACCGATCCCAGGTAAAAATACGACACCACTGCTTCCTTCCTCTCTAATAACCCACCAGCAAGCCTATTGGAGCTATTGAAAAACACTGCACCTTGGGCAGAGTTATAGGAAAAGATAAACCAAAAGGCTATCAGCTCTAAAAGGATAAAAAGAATGAGAGCCCTAAGGCCGTAAAGAAAAAGTAAGATACGTTGCATCCATTCATCAAGTCATCAGCACGGTCCTATATTCATTTAAATTCTTCAAGGCTTTACCGGTTCCTCTTACCACTGCGCGCAGGGGATCCTCAGCGATGTGGATAGGAAGTTTTGTTTTTTGGTGAAGTCTTCTGTCCAGGCCTTTGAGAAGCGCACCACCTCCGGTAAGATGTATCCCATTGTCATAGATATCCGCTGAAAGCTCGGGAGGTGCTATTTCCAATGCCTTTAACACGGCCTCTTCAATCTTGGAGACCGACTTATCCAAGGCGAAGGCAATTTCCGAATAGGAAACCTTTATCACTTTTGGGATGCCGGTCATTAAATCCCTGCCCCTAATCTCATAGTCTTCAGGGGCATCATCAAGTTCCGTGAGGGCAGACCCTATCGCAATTTTGACTTTTTCGGCAGAACGCTCACCAATTAGGAGGTTATGTTGCCGCCGCATATAATCCAGAATATCCTTTGTGAACGTGTCCCCTGCTACTCTGATGGATTGATCCGCCACTATCCCGGACAAGGCTATCAGGGCGATCTCTGTGGTACCTCCTCCGATGTCCACAATCATGGAACCCATGGGTTTTTCTATATCTATGCCTATTCCAATGGCCGCAGCTATGGGCTCATACACCATATAAACCTCCTTAGCTCCTGCATGTTCTGCAGAATCCCTTACGGCCCTCTTCTCCACCTCCGTGATTCCAGAGGGGATGCAAATCACCATCCTATGGGATTGGGGAAACATCCCCTTTTTATGTCCCGGGATCATCTTGATCAGTCCTCGGATCATTTGTTCGGCAGCATAAAAATCCGCAATGACTCCGTCTTTAAGAGGCCTTATGGTTTTTATATTCTCATGCGTCTTCTCGTGCATGTTCATGGCCTCCTTCCCTACGGCAAGTACCCTGTTATTGGTCTTGTCGATGGCAATGATAGAAGGCTCATCTACCACTATTTTTTCTTTATGGATGATTAGCGTGTTAGCTGTTCCCAGATCTATTGCAATATCACTGGAGAAAAAGTCAAACAATCCCATGTGGTCTTTATCTAATTTATATTCTAATTTGAGCGCCTAAAGTTAGCATTATTCACCGCTTATATAAGCAAGGTGAACGAATTTACAATCTAATTTTTGATTTTTCACAAACCCTGCCCCCATTTAAAATCGCATACAAAATGCTGAAAATCAAAAAGTAATCAAATAATTGATCTATTCAATATGAATACTGTATTTGATTGCCTCCTTGATAATCAAAAAAATTAATGCTTAAAATGGCGAACTCCCGTCATTACCATGCTCATCCCATGGGCATCACAATAATCCACACTATCTTTATCCTTGATGGATCCTCCAGGCTGCACCACTGCGGTAATGCCTTCTTTACCTGCAATCTCCACACAATCCGGGAAGGGGAAGAAAGCATCTGAGGCCATCACACTTCCATTCAGGTCAAAACCAAAAGATTTCGCCTTTTCTATGGCTTGTTTCAAAGCATCTACCCGAGAGGTCTGCCCCACTCCACTCGCAAACAGCTGATTGTCATTGCTCAACACAATGGTGTTCGACTTCGTGTGCTTACAAACTTTCAATGCAAACACCAAAGCTTTCTTTTCCTTTTCGCTGGGTGATTTTTTTGTCACCACTTTAAAGTCTTTTTCAGATTCCGTCCTGGAGTCCTTGTCTTGTTCCACGTATCCATTTAACAGGGTTTTTATCAACTTCTTGCCCTCAAGTTTCATTTTCTGCTCCAACAGTATCCTGTTTTTCTTACCTTTTAGCAGTTCCAGTGCATCATTCTCAAAGCCTGGGGCGATCAGCACTTCGAAAAATAGACCATGCATGGCTTCTGCAGCAGCAAGGTCCACGGTATGGTTGGTGATCAAAACACCGCCAAATGCGGAAATTGTATCCGCTTGAAAGGCTTTATTATAGGCATCGGCCACACTTTCACCTATGGCCACCCCGCAGGCATTGGTATGTTTTAGAATGGCAAATGCCGTTTCTCCCTCAAATTCCTCTATAAGGTTTACGGCAGCATCCACATCCACAAGGTTGTTGAAGGAGAGCTCCTTTCCATTAAGTTGGGAAAACAACGCTTCTAAGTCCCCATAAAAGGCAGCCTGTTGATGGGGGTTTTCGCCATACCTAAGCACTTTGTATTGGTTTTCGCTAACCTTAAGAGCAGGAATTTCCTCTTTATCATTGAAGTAGTTGAAAATTTTAGTGTCGTAATGAGACGACACCTTAAACGCCTGTGCTGCAAAATACCTTCTATCCTCCAGGGTGGATCCTCCCTCGTTTTGTTCCAGTCTTTCCTGTAATTCACGGTACTGCTCCTTGGACGCCACAATCAACACATCTTTGTAATTTTTGGCAGCCGCACGAATGAGTGAAATCCCACCTATGTCAATTTTTTCGATCACCTCCTCCTCAGTGCCTCCAGCAGCCACTGTTTCCTCAAAGGGGTATAAATCCACTATTACTAAATCAATGGCCGGGATTTGGTACTCTTCGGCCTGGGAAACATCACCTTGAAGATCCCTTCTGTGCAAAATACCACCAAAAACCTTAGGGTGTAGGGTCTTGACCCTGCCACCGAAAATACTCGGATAACCGGTAAGTTCCTCCACGGGTACCACACTGGCACCTCTAGATTCTATAAAACGTTGGGTTCCACCGGTGGAGTAGATGGTAACCCCTTGCTTTTGCAATAGAGAAATGATGGACTCTAGATTGTTCTTATAGAAAACAGAGATAAGTGCTGATTGTATTTTTTTTATAGCCATTTTAGAGAAATCTTGAAGTGACGTCTTAGATGTAAATCGCAAAGGTATAAAAAACAGCTTATTTAAGCAGGTTTTCGATCACTTTTGGGTAGTAATTATGCTCCAATTCCTGAACTTTGGCCGCAATTTGCGCTGGGGTGTCATTAGGAGATAAATCCACCCTTTTCTGAAAAATTACCTGCCCCTCGTCATAATGCTCATTTACCCAATGAATGGTAATACCGGACTGTTGTTCACCGGCATCTTTTACAGCTTTATGCACATTCATGCCATACATCCCTTTGCCCCCAAATTTGGGGAGCAATGCCGGATGAATGTTTATGATTGCATTTGGAAAACCTTTTATCAAATTATCAGGGATCTTCAGTAAAAACCCTGCCAATACGATCAAATCTATCCTCTTGATCATTAGCAAAGCCCTTACGGAACCATTCTCCAGCTCCTTTTTTTGAAATGTGAAATGGGGCACACCCAATTTTTTTGCCCTATCTATAACTCCTGCGTCTTCTTTGTTGGTCCCTACACTGACAACTGAGGCTATATCTGAGGTATTAAAGTATTGGATGATCTTTTCGGCATTGGTTCCGTTGCCTGAGGCGAGTATGGCTATTTTTTTCAACACTCCTTTTGTTTTTTTGTGAGGTAAAAATAAACATGATAATTCAGTAAACCATAGTGGGATAAGATAAGAATTTAAGAATTTAATGCTGCCTGGGTTTAATATTCACCGCGACCTGGGATTTGCAATCCTTCGGTCCACGAACAGAAAATTTGAATTAACAAAGTCAGGGGCGTTTCCTGAAAAATTGGTGTTTAATTATGACTTACAACCACCTGTGCACCTTTGGCCATATAGCTGCGTTAGTGGGGTTTGCGAAAAGGGGTTTCAAATCCGCTTTATCATTTTACGCTATTCAAATTTCGGGAACGGCGTCTTTGCGCATCTAAGCCTTTGAAGCTTATCCCTCTATGCTATAAAAATACCATACTGATAACACCTGTTAACATCAACAACTTGGACAATGCACTAAGTCGGGTGAAATGAGTTTTGCGGTCGGCAATGTATATTTTGTACATAAAGAATAAAAACAACATCCCCAATGCCCCGAAATAGTAAAACAGAAGGGCATCGTTGATCTTAAAGGTAACCACTAAAATCGCACATACGAAACACAAGGCTATAAAAAAAATAACCTTTTTGGTGTTTCGGAACCCAATGACAATAGGCAAGGTCTTACAACCGTGCTTCCTGTCCCCCTGTCTATCTTCTATGTCTTTAATGATTTCCCTGATCAAATTGATAAAAAAGGCAAATATGGCATATGTTAACACCAGAAGTTCCGACTTTTGATAGTAAATCCCCACAATCCAAATGGAAAGCCCGGTAAGGGAGGCAACCGTAAGATTTCCTATAAAGGGGAGCCTTTTTAGGGAGTTGCTGTATAACCACAACAGAAAAGCGGCCACAAAAGTAATGGCACCAATCCTGGGATGCACGAACACACCAATAGCAATCCCCACAAAGTTCATGATGGTATGCAGGATCATCACCATTCTCCGTTTCATTTCCCTACCTATTACCACTTTGTTTGGCCGGTTCACATAATCAATCTTTACATCGTAATAATCATTGATCATGTAGCCGGAAGCAGTAAGGATCACCGTGGAAATAATCAGTAAATATAAATTAGGGTCTTGCCACACGGGCAGACCCAACCTCGTCTCTCCAATAAGGAAAATGGCGGTCATCCACTGCGCAAAAGCAACCATCAGCAGGTTGTTGGGACGTATGATTTTTAAAAAGCCCCTAAGCGTAAAGATCGGGGAAGCCTTCACCTGATGCATGTCTTAAAGTTAGCATAAACTTGGTAATTCCAAGTAGGCCCTGCATTTAATTTAACAGCCCCTTTCAAGGTATTATAGATTTGGCATTCAGGTATATGCATCAAAAAGAGTCCATAATATCCTGTGATATCACCTTATATATTTCGGCGAATGATTCATTATAGGCCAGAAATTGATGATGCGCTTCCAAAGTACTAATGTCTCCCCTGAGAGCAGGGCCTGTCTGTGACTTCATGGGCCCCATCTCCAAGCATTTGCTCACCTGTTCTATGAGCAAGGGTTTCAGCATCTCCACATCCAATCCTTGCCTATGCATGATCTCTTCCCCAATCCGGATCATGTGATTGGTAAAGTTGCTTACAAATACGGCGGCTACATGAATGGCCTTTCTGTCCTTTCCATCGACCTCGTAACACAGAGGGGAAATACTTTTGGCCAGTTTTTTAAGCGCCTGCATTACTCCCCTGTCCTCGGTTTCCAATAAGAAGGGAACATCAGAAAGATCCATTTTTCTGCTTTTGGTAAAGCTCTGCAACGGATAGAAAATCCCTGTATAATGCGCCGAACTATAGGAAAGCATTTCTAAAGGCACTGATCCACTTGTATGTACCAAAATAGTTTCCTCGGGAAGGATTATAGCGTCGGCCAATTCAGGGATGGCCTCATCTGTAACGGCCATCACAAAAATCTCAGCTTCACTGTCTGAGAAGTCCAGCTCGTCCTTGGGAAGGGTGGCATACAACCTTTCTGAAATGCTGCGAGCCTTGGCCAATGAGCGTCCAAAGACCTCGGTAACTGTGTGCCCGGCGTTTTCAAAAGCCTCCCCAAGGTGCCAGGCAACATTTCCAGTTCCTATAATCGCAATCTTGAACTCTTTTTTCATGGGAAAAATGTTATTCGTTGGCACAGGCAAGAACCTTCCCCATTGCAAGCCTATTCCAGACCTTTATTTCTCATTTTCTGAAACTCATCATACCTTCTATATATTGCCACGGTAAACCCTATTAGCATAATGATGGTCCCTAACCACAATACATTGATCATGGGTTTTACAGATGCCTTCATGACCACATAGTCCTTTTGGTAGGTATTGAACTTGAATACAAATTTATTTTCCTCCGGAATGATATTGTCGATTTCCACCTTAATACCCAGGTCATGGTCTATGGACGGGACCTTACCTACTTGATTTCCACGGATCAGGAATATGGGGGACAATTTTTTCTCCACATCATAATCCATTATAGTGAGGTTGGCCTTCACTGCAATATCCCCTTCCTGCAGTTCCAAATCCTCCAACTCATTTACTACTTCCGCACCTTCAAAGTACGTGACAAAATCATTGATGAAAAATTGCTCTCCCGGGCCTGCATTTTCAAATTGATCCTCCTTCCACTCAGGGTCATCATAATCGTTGATCGCCGAAACATGGGTATACAGGTCTCGGGTCAGATAGCGTTTGGAATCCGGGGAAGATATCAATCCCATGGAGGGGTTGGGCTGAGACATGGGGTACAGTGTGAACTTCAGGTCACTGTCTTGATAATATTCCACCTTGAAATAGCTGTTTTCCTCTAGGACAATATTCACCGTATCGCCTTTTTGGTGATATACCCTACCCCTTGCTTCTATATCCTTAAGAGCAATTGCCTTATTCAAGCCATCCGTGGGCTCAAGTTTATCCGCCTTCACATATTCAGGTACTCCTGCCACTTTTTTGTGCCTTCCCCTATAGATCACCTCATAATCCTTCATCTGAAGGGGCTTATTGATCCAGAGCAATACGTTTTCCTTATTTAGCTCATCCTCCCAATCCTTTTTATAGGTCATGCCAGACATGTTTATGGAAATGGTGTCGGAGTAACCGGAAGAAAACATCACTCCTATCAAAATCATGCCCAATCCAATATGGGCAAGTGATCCTCCCGTTAATTTAAAGGTCTTCTTTTTTAGCAATTTTATCAAAATGGTAAAATTGGCAATCACAGTGAACGCTCCAGCCAAAACCACTACCATGTAATTGATATCATACACTTTACCCAGGGTTATGATAACCGCTGCCACGATCAGCGTAATCACATAAGGAGCCACGAGCGCATTTTTGAGATCCTTTTTATCCATTTTGTTCCACCAGAAAAACTGTCCCACCCCGGTGAGCAATGCCAAGGCCACAGCAAACCATAACTGAAACTTGGTATAGAACCCCACCTGATCGGCGGGTGGTGCCATATTGGATATTCCGCCAAAGCTTTCAATGATGGCATTGTACACAGGTATGGAGGTAGGGATGATCACTTGAAAAGCCATCAATCCTAAAGTGGTAGCTCCTATAAAGATCCAAAACTCCCTTGAATACACAGATGCCTCTTTGTCGGAGGTGGGAATGTGCTTCCATTCCTTGGCGGCGAAAAATACCGCTACCAACAGAAAGAATAGCATATAAATCAACAATTGCCCAGAGAGTCCAAGATCTGTAAAAGAATGTACCGAAGAATCTCCCAACACCCCACTCCTTACCAGAAATGTTGCATATAGCACCAATACAAAAGTACTGATTACCAATACGATAGATGTTTTGAGGGCAGTACTGCTTTTTTTATAGGTGATCATGGTATGTATAGATGCCACCATGATCAGCCATGGCACATAGACGGCATTTTCCACGGGATCCCAGTTCCAATACCCCCCAAAGTTCAAGGTGACGTAGGCCCAATAGGCACCCATAATAATTCCCATACCCAGGACCATGGCAGAAAAGATAGCCCAGGGAAGTGCTGGCCTCACCCATTCCGAATATTTTTTCATCACAAGTCCCCCCATGAGGAAGGCAAATGGAACCAAGGTAGAGGCATATCCCAAAAACAAGGTAGGAGGGTGGATGACCATCCATATGTTCTGAAGCAGGGGATTAAGCCCGGTTCCGTCTTCGGGTACAAATTCAGGGTTGATCTGAAAAATTGGTGCTTCTGAAACATCCCTTAAAAGCATGAAAGGAGAACTCCCAATCTTAAGGTCCCCTATTACTATACCGAGTATCATGGAAACCAAAAAGGCCTGAACCAAAGAAAATACCACCATCACAGGCCCCTCCCAGAATTTATTGGTGTGGATAATGATCAATCCCAACACCACATTCCAGAAAAACCACAGGATGAAGGCTCCCTCCTGACCTTCCCAGAAACTAGAGATCATATAATGCACAGGCAGTGCCTTTGAGGAATGTGAAAAGGCATAAAAGTACTCGAACCTGTGGTTGTAGATGATTTCAAAGAGTGCTACGGCCACTGCAACACAGGCAAGGGCATGGATATAGAAGACAATCCGACTGAAATTTCTCCAGGAGGCCTTATCGGCTAAGGGGGCTTTAATATAATTTATATAGGAGATAGCGGTAATAATGGCCGTGACAAACGCCACGATGGTCATAAAATGACCCAGATTACCCACGAAGGTATTCATCATTTTTTATTAGGTTAATCCTTAGTTGATATCAAGAATTCGCAGATTGAATGTCAGTTTCTTGATATTTAGAGGGACATTTCATTAAAATCTTATCGGCCACAAAGGTGTCTTCGTTGCGATATGAACCAATCACCACCACCTGCTCAGATCGCACGAAATCTGCCGGGACTGGCTCGTTGTAATACACCTCCTGCTCGTACCCGTCGTTGTCCACCATGATAAAGGTAAAGGAGGTTTTTTCCTCACTCACCCTAAGCCCCACCACATTTCCATTGGCATCTTTTTTCAATTCCCCCACCACGTGGATGGCTTTGTCGTTTCCGCTAACCGCCATGGCTTTTGCAGAGGAGAAGCTCTCATAGGTACTGGCATCCCCTATGGAGGTGATAATGATGGTAATGGCCACAGCGATGATGCCCAAGCCGATGATATGTCCTTTTTTCATGTTATTCTTGATCTTTGAACTGCCTTTCTAACGCCGAAATCTTTTTATCGGTATACATTACATAAACCAGAATTCCACCCAAAACAATTCCAATGATGCCTACTAAAACGTATATTTTTCCCTCAGCCCTCATTTTATCTGCCATTTCTACCTGTGTGTTCTGGTAATCCGCACTTGTGATGCCAATTTCATCCTGGGCAAAAAGGCTCAGGCTTATCAACATTAAGCCCATTACAATCCATTTCTTCATATTATTGATTGATCAATTTATCTTCAAGTTTCCTGGACAGCCTCCTTAATCTTACCCTGATCGAAGCAATCCAAACTCCCAACAAAGCCCACCCCACTATGGCAGGGTAAAATACTTTTCTCAGATTACTGTCCAGATCATATGCATTGAAACCTGGGTTTCCTCCACTCCCTGGATGTAAACTGTCCGTAAGACGGGGTAGAATGAAGATTAAGGGGATGAAAACGGCAAAGGCAAAAATGCTGTAAACCGCACTTATTCTAGCCCTTTGGTAAATATCTTGAATAGAGTTTCTTAGGATCAGATAGGCAAAATACATTAGCAATCCTATCGCCGCACCATTCAATTTCGGGTCATTGGTCCAAAAATCTCCCCAGGTAAACCTGGCCCACAAAGACCCCGTCACTATTCCCAAAACCCCAAATAGCACCGCCCCGTTGGTACACTCCACCGCCATATCGTCATGGTTCAGATCCCCTGACCTTAAATATTTAATGGCATACACCACTGCAATCACCAACAAGATGATCATTCCAAACCACATGGTGACATGAAAGAAAAGGGCCCGGATGGTCTCATTTAGGATGGGAAGCCTGGGTACGTCCATCAGCAGACCGGCCACTAAGGTATAGGCCAAGAGGAGTATGGCCAACAGTTTCCACCAATATGCTCTCATAGGAATAGAAATTGGTAATCAGCATGCAAAAGTAAGGCATAATTCAGGATTTCTTCACTTTTCCACCTAATATTTGAAGGGCGGAAAAAGCACCTGTATACCTATGGCAGATTAATGTACAGGAAAGATGCTGTCAACTTTTCCAGAGATATGGGAAAAGTATGTATCCCACGGCCAACACTATGGCATCTATCGCCAAAAGCGTGAGAAGTTTGTCCAGGCTCACACTGTAGTCGAGTCCATCAATACTGTTTTTAGACACACGAATGGCCATTAGCAATATAGGGATTAGCACCGGGAAACTGAGGATGGCCATCAGAGTGCCATTATTACCTGCCTTGCTCGCAATGGAAGAAACCAAGGTAAGGGAAGCGGAAAAACCAATGGCCCCAAGTATGAGGTTGACCAAAAAAAGGAGGGTATCTTGTACAGGATTACCCATGACAATTCCGAATACCAAAAAGCCCAGCAAGGAAAGAAAAAGTGTGAGCATTGCGTTATATGCCACTTTGGCCAAAAGTATGGCTTCAGGGGAGGCTATCATGTAATAATACAATAGCCTCCCTTGATGCTCTTGAATGAAGCTTTTGGCAACGGCATTGATAGCTGAAAAAAGTAAAATGATCCAATAAAGGGCATTCCAAGTGGTAACCGCTAAGTTCCCCTGCCCCATGCCGAAGCTGAGGTAGGTGATGAAAACTGCACTGACGATGTATAGTAGGATACCATTAAGAGCATACTTCTGCCTCCACTCCAGAGTGATTTCCTTTCTGATCAAGATGGCAACTTCCTTCCACATGAAACAAAGAACTTAATCGATCCACTCATAACCCAGGTAGGGCACCAGTACTTTAGGCATTTTGACCCCCCTGTCTTCCTGGTTGTTTTCTAAAATCGCCGCCACAATACGGGGCAAGGCCAATGCGCTTCCGTTCAAGGTATGCGCCAACACCGTTTTTTTGTCTTCACCCTTAAACCTTAGTTTGAGTCGGTTGGACTGATAGGTCTCAAAATTGCTTACTGAACTCACCTCCAACCAGCGGCCTTGACCAGCAGCGAATACCTCCAGGTCATAGGTGAGCGCTGAGGTGAAACCCATATCCCCTCCACATAACTTGAGCACCCGGTAGGGCAATTCCAGCTTGTCCAGCAATTGCTTCACATAGGCCTTCATTTCCTCAAGAGCTTGGTAGGAGTGGTCCGGGTGAGTCACCTGAACGATTTCTACCTTGTCGAATTGATGAAGTCGGTTTAATCCTCTCACATGGGCACCCCAGTTTCCTGCTTCCCTCCTAAAGCAGGGAGTAAAGCCCACGTTTTTTATGGGAAGCTCTTCTAAACGTAGGATTTCATCACGGTACATATTGGTAATGGGCACTTCAGCAGTGGGGATCAAAAACAAGTTTTCCCCGGCACATTCATACATCTGCCCTTCCTTATCCGGCAATTGACCCGTCCCGTATCCGCTGGCCTCATTCACCAATATCGGAGGTTGCACTTCCCGGTATCCAGTCTCTGCTGCTTGGTCTAGAAAAAAATTGACCAAGGCCCGTTGGAGCCTTGCCCCTTTACCTTTATATACTGGAAATCCTGCCCCTGTAATTTTGGCCCCCAGTTCAAAATCTATAATGTCATATTTCTTAATCAGCTCCCAGTGGGGATGATCCTGCCCTTGGGCCAATTGGGGTATTTCACCAATTTTCTCCACCACCTCGTTGTCTTCGGCTGACTTGCCAAAAGGCACACTTTGGTGTGGAATGTTTGGAATAGTATATAATAATCTGATCAAAGATTCCTCAGTGGTGTCGTATTTTTCCTCAAGTTCTTTTACCTGCGATTTGATGGCGCCGGTTCTTTGTTTGATGGCCTCTGCCTCATCCTTTTGCCCGGATTTCATCAATGCACCGATCTTTTTGGATATACTGTTCGACTCTGCTTGAAGCCCATCCCTTTCTAATTGGATGTTTTTTCTTTCCTCATCCATTTGTAGCACTTCATGAAGCACCTCCTCTGGATGTTCAACATTCCTTTTTCTTAGGCCTTCCAAGGCTAAATTAAAATTATCCCTGATAAAGTTTACTTGAAGCATTTGATCGGTTTGGTTTTTTGAAATGGTGTGCAAAGATAAGCAATAGTTTGTGAGGCCTTAACTTCCACGGTTTATTTTGTCCCGCTTGTTCTAAAGAAAAAAGTGATACCAGCAACTTCCCATGGAGATAATTGGGTGGATGGCACTATGTTAAAAATGGGGTATGACCATAACAATTCTGCAAAAATTTGCGTTTATGAGAATGTTACTGTAATATTGTAACGTCTTAGCTATCTAAATCCCATTCCTGGAGATATTAGTTTCAGCAAATACCTTTTTATCCAATCAAGAGTCACACTACTGATTTCATCAAATAATCATTCGAAATTACCTTCATTTAGCTTTTTATGTATAACATAGAAGAATTAAGAGTTAGGCTATTGTCTGAACTTAAAGAAATAGCCGAGGAGTTGGGTGTAAAGAACTACAAGTCTTTAAAAAAGGAAGAACTTGTCTATGCCATCCTGGATCAACAGGCAATCACGCCAGAGCAATCCCTCCCTAAGAAAAAGCCCACCAAGTCCGAGAACCAAGAAAAGGAGTCAGCACCAGTGGCTGAAAAATCTTCCGACCTGGACAAGTCAGATAAATCTCAGGAATCCGTTGAAGCAGACAAACTTAAGTTCAGACGCCAAAATGTAACTGAACTCCCTAAAGAACCAAAAGACAAGGGGCAAAGTGAGCCGCCAAAAAGTGCCGAGGAAAAAAAACCAGAAGTCAAGGAAAAGGCATCCAAGCCTATCCGAGAAAAGCATGCTGAGGTAAAAGCAAGTGCATCCGAAAAACCTTCATCAGAGGAAAAGGAACCAAAAGCCAAACCAAACCGCCCTGAACCCAATAGGGCAGAATCAAAAAAGGAAAAGCAAGAGGAGGAGAACCGCACCAGGAGTTTTAGACCCAGAAGGAGAGCTGTGGTGGATATAGAAGAAACCAAGCCCACACCTCCAAAGGATCAGGAGGCCGATTTGCCAAAGAGAAAAAGCCCCAGGGACGCTGAGGAAAATATCCCAACCCCTTCAAATACAGCCCCTTCTACTGATGCTCAACCGTACATGTCCAAAAAGAAAATCGCTGTAACGATTAAGGACTTTGATGGCATCATTGAAAATGTGGGGGTGCTGGAAATCATGTCAGACGGTTACGGTTTTTTAAGGTCTTTGGATTACAATTATCTTGCCTCTCCCGATGATATCTACGTCTCCCCCTCCCAAATAAAACTTTTCGGGTTAAAAACAGGAGACAATATTAAGGGGCAAATCAGACCCCCTAAAGAAGGTGAAAAATATTTTGCGTTATTAAAGGTTATTTCCGTAAACGGTAAAACCACCGACGAAATTAGGGACAGAATCCCCTTTGAATACCTCACTCCCTTATTTCCCGAAGAGAGGTTGAAACTAACTACCAAGCCGGATAATTATTCCACCCGTATTGTCGACTTGTTTGCACCAATAGGAAAAGGCCAAAGGGGAATGATCGTTGCCCAGCCAAAAACTGGTAAGACGGTCCTTCTTCAAAAAATCGCCAATGCTATTGCGGAAAACCATCCTGAGGTACACCTTATGATTTTACTTATCGATGAGCGACCAGAGGAGGTGACAGATATGGCTAGATCGGTAAAGGCAGAGGTTATTTCTTCCACCTTCGATGAGCAGGCAGAAAGGCATGTAAAGGTAGCTTCCCTTGTACTGGAAAAAGCTAAAAGAATGGTGGAATGTGGGCATGACGTAGTGATCCTGTTGGATTCCATCACCAGACTTGCCAGGGCTCACAACACAGTGGTGCCTTCTTCCGGCAAGATCCTCTCCGGCGGGGTGGATGCCAATGCGCTTCACAAACCAAAACGCTTCTTTGGTGCTGCCAGAAATGTGGAAAATGGGGGATCCCTCACCATCATTGCTACCGCCCTAGTGGAAACCGGTTCTAAAATGGACGAAGTGATCTTCGAGGAATTCAAGGGTACAGGAAATATGGAGCTTTCCTTGGACAGGAAACTTTCCAACCGCCGAATCTACCCATCCATAGATGTTCCGGGTTCCGGCACAAGAAGGGAAGATCTGCTGATGGACAAGGAGGAAATGCAAAGGGTATGGATTCTCCGAAAACTCATGTCAGATATGACTTCCCAGGAAGCCATGGAATTTCTACTGCAAAGGATGCGGGGAACCAGAGACAATGCAGAGTTCCTGATCAGTATGAATGGATAAAAAATTTGCGAACCAATTTAAAACCCAGGCAGTTTGCTTGGGTTTTTTTATGGCGATAAAGCCTTTTCTCAACCTCATGAAGAATTTAATCACTAAAAAAATGTGTCTCAACATGTTTTTTTTGATTTTTAAACGATAAAGAAAAAATCCTTTTCCTCTGTAGTTTCGCAGCAGTTATCTAATATGATTTTCTGCTATGACACACCAAATACAGCTTCGGTTTTTAGCCTTGACTAATGGATTTTTATCAATTAGCATTTTTTTGCTCTTGGTGACGGGTTTATGTCAGAATGGTATTTCCCAAACATTTACCAGCGAACAAAATGGGGAACGGCAAGGTAACCAAACCTGGGCAAACCTAAACACTTCACCAGGGTTGTTCCCTATGGCAGGACACCTGCCCCAACTGCATGACAAAAATCCCACTTAATTTTATTAAATTGACCTCTGTTTAACCCAACTCAAATTTTTATGGAACCCTTAACCATTTTGAAGGATTTTTATGGATATAATTCCTTCAGAGGCCATCAGGCCTCCATTATCGACAATGTGTTGCAGGGCAAGGACACCATCGCCCTTATGCCCACCGGTGCGGGAAAATCGGTATGCTACCAAATTCCCGCCATGCTCCTACCCGGGGTAACTCTGGTGATCTCCCCCTTGATCGCCCTGATGAAAGATCAAGTGGATGGCCTCAACCAAATAGGTATTTCTGCTGCATTTCTCAACTCAACCCAATCTCATTATGAGCAAAGGGACATCGCAGAAAGTGTACTAAAAGGGGAGATCAAGCTGCTTTATCTCGCCCCTGAGCGCTTGTTTTCCGAAAATGGCCAAACGCTGGATTTACTGAAAAATTCCCGTGTCTCTTTGGTGGCCATTGACGAAGCCCACTGTGTATCCCAATGGGGCCATGACTTTAGGCCAGAATACCTCAACATAGGTAAACTTAGAGACATATTACCAAATGTGACTTTTTTGGCTCTGACTGCTACCGCCGATCTTCAAACTCGCCAGGATATCGCTACCAAATTAAGGCTTAACCAACCGCAGTGGTTCATATCCTCCTTTGACAGACCCAACATCACCTACAAAGTGGTACAGAGAAGTGATGGACCACAGCAACTTCTCGAATTTCTTGGTCATAGAGTAGACCAAACAGGCATAGTATATTGTCTTTCCAGAATGAACGTGGAAGAAACGGCAGCCGCACTTCAAAGAAAAGGGTTCAAAGCCCTTCCCTACCATGCCGGATTGGAAAGATCTACTAGGCAGCGTCATCAGGAGGCTTTCATAAAGGATGAGGCCAACATAATGGTGGCCACCATTGCCTTTGGCATGGGCATAGACAAATCCAATGTGCGATACGTGGTACATATGAACATGCCTCAAAACGTAGAATCCTACTATCAAGAAACCGGAAGGGCAGGCCGTGATGGACTGCCCAGTGAAGCGCTGTTGCTTTTTAGTTATGGGGATAAGATGACTCTTTCCAGAATGATCGAGAAAGCGGAAAATCCCGATTATGTCGAGAACATGAAGCAGAAACTTGCCAAAATGGTACAGTTCTGCCAAATCCAACAATGTAGAAGAAGGTTTTTGTTGGGCTATTTTGACGAAAAAATTCCCGGGGATTGTGGAAATTGCGATACCTGTCTGGATAAAGGTGAAAAAGTCGATATGACCATTTATGCACAGATGATGCTTTCTGCAATAGCAAGGTTGCAGGAAAGATACGGACTGGGTTACGTGATTTTAATCCTTAGGGGTTCAAATGCTGCAAAAGTGAGCGAACACCATAAAACTCTATCGGTGTATGGCATAGGGAAAGAGCAGCCAGAATCATTTTGGAAAAAGTTGGGAAATCAGTTATTGGTGGAGGGCTATATAGAAGCCCAGGGTCAGGATTATCCTACCTATGCTCTTACAAATTTGGCCTGGAAAAAGCTAAAGCAAAAAGAAAAGATACTCCTTTCATTGGATAAACCTGATTTGAGAGCGAAAGAAACCGGGGAATATGACAGTGAGTTGTTTAACAAACTCAAAAACTTGAGGTTTAGTCTATCCCGTAAATTAAATCTCCCACCCTATTTAATATTTTCAGATGCCACTTTGGCGGATATGGCCAATAAATACCCGATTAATGCCCCTAACCTTTTGGACATTCATGGTGTAGGTCAAGCGAAGGCTGATAGCTATGGCAATGACTTCTTGAAAGTGATACAGCAGCATGTGGAGGAAAATGAAATCCCTATAGAAAAGACCAATGGATCGGGAAAGTATCCATATGACCAAAAACCCGGTTCTTTTAATACCCGACCCAAGTCCCGCTCGCTGGGTACAGCTACCGAGACATTACGTTTGCTCAAACAGGGTTTAAATGTGGAACAAATAACCGAAAAAAGAAACCTCGCACGTTCAACGGTGGAATCCCACCTTGCAAGATTAGTGGAAGCCAATTTAGTTGCCAACACCTCCTTTTTAAACCAATCAGAAATAGATGAGATAAAAGAAATTCAGGAGCAGCTAGCGACAAATTTACTCAAACCACTAAAAGAACACTTCGGTGAAAAATACAGCTATTTTCAATTAAGAATTGCGACTATCGTGAGCAATGTACAAGTTGAATGATCTTGGTGTTTAATGTTATTAGCAAAAAATTAAACAAGAAGACAAAAAAATACCCCGATCGGGGTATTTTTTTTCAATGTCACATTGGATAACTTTGTTATGGGTGATTAAGCAACTTTTTCAACTTTCTTTTACAGCGAAAGCTATAAGGCCAAGAATGCTGATTTTTTGGCCTTATTTTTATTTTATGCATTAATCACTTGATCCAGGCCAGGCTGATTTCATCAGGAGTCTTCATTCTGTCAGCCAACCTCATGTATCGTGCTGATAGGCCTGAAAGATACTCCTGAGCCTTGGAAGCCATATCGTTTAAGCCTGTGGCGGTTTCCACTTTCCATAGTTTCACCAAATGATCAATAATCCTGGCGTAATCCCAGCCGGTATAAATGCCTACTTTTTGTGTGATAGCAGAAAATTGATCAAAAATAGTGGGGTTTGGGCCTCCATTGCCCATTAAAACGGCCGGCATCACGATTTGCTTACGCATCATCTTCTCAAACGCCAACATGGCCCCACTGGGGTCAATCTCGAAAATCTGTTGCATAAAGGATTTGTAGGCCTTTTCATGCCTGGCTTCATCCCCAGCTATTTGCTTACAAATCTTTCCGAGTACCGTATCACCCGCTTTATCGGCCAACTTCCCCGTGTTTACATGGGAGATTTTGGTAGCCCTTTCCTGAAAGGAGGTATAAATGATGGCCTGATAGGGGTCACTCTCAGACCTTGGATCAAAACCATTGTAAATTAACCTATGAATGGTCTGCTCCACCTGGCGCATATCTGCACGACCTGATAAATAAAGGTATTTGTTCAGTAAATCCCCATGTCGGTTTTCCTCTGCCGTCCAGGCCCTGGTCCACCTTACCCATCCCTTTTCACTGGTCAGGTTTTTCTCTTCGTTCACCCCTTCCAGCATATTGAAGTAAGTCTGATAACTCGGCAAGGCCTCCTCTGTGATCATGTTTCCGATAAGCGAAGTGATGACGGTGTCAGGTATGCCTTCTGCCCTTTCTCTTAAGAGCTTAACCTGGTCCAAGGCATCAGCTTGGGTCAAATCCGGTAAAAAGTCGGTGGGTTGCCAACAATCATCCGGATCTAAAAGAACTGTATCCACAGTCTCGCTGACAAAGTCGTTGAGTTGCGAAATGACTTCTGAATTTTTTTCCAATTCGTAATTGATATTTTCTGAATTATTCATAGACGATAATCATTGTAATTGCCAATAACCCAAGAGACTTCCCTGGGAAATTTGACGCGGTATCTGCGTCCATTGTTTGGTGTTGGTATAAGGGTATAACATCAAAGGTAATCTTTAAATTCAATTCTTACCGAGATACCTAATCCAATAAAAATTTCTGGCAGGAAAGGTGCTCAAGTGGCTTTATCTTTGATTTGTTTTTCAAAGTTAAAAGAAAAAATCAAAGCTGAAAAGATGCAGCCGATTTCTTAGCCATATACTATAAACTTTGCATTACCGCACATCAAATTTATCTTCTTTAAAAACCGGAGCTTTTTTAGGAGGCAACATAAGGGTATTGTCCCATGTGGGCACTACCTTTTTTACATTCCTTTCATCCAGTGAGGTCGTTTCTATGAAATACCAATTACTCCTTTGCTCCGTAGCCACTGCAATGAGCGTGGTTTCTGAAATCAGAGTGCCCCCTGGTACCTTACTCATGATCACCACGGGCACCAAAGCATGGATCTCTTCAGCTACTTTCACATGAGTGATGGGCTGTTTGACCTCCATTTGTTGAAATACACGGCCCCTATCCAATTGAGCCTGTTGGATATTGTGAAGCATTTTCTTCATAGCTGGCCTTCCACCTGCCTTTTCCACCAATGCCGGGTAAGTGAAGTCCAACATCACATCCTGGTCGTTATGCTTTAAGGCATAAGCATAAATTTGGGCAGCAACCTTGATCTCCTCTTCCACCTGTGCTTGGGCCAACCCTCCGAAAAACAAGTGGACAATCCATCCTATTGTAAAAATTCTTATCATAAATAATCAGTTTAAGCTGGCCTAAAATAAGCCATTCCTCAAAAAAATCATGAATGATTAAAGCCTTAATTTCACTGTTCAATGGAAGAAGCAGAAAAGGAGATAATTTCTCCATTTTCCAGGGTATAAGCTACTTCTATGGGATTACAACAAACCTCGCAATCTTCAATATATTCCTGATGTGGCACACTTGGGTCCAGCATCATGGATATTTCTGCCATACAATAGGGGCAGGTAAACGCTTGTATTAATTCCATTTCTAGTGACTTTAGCTGCTACAATTACACTTTAACAAAAATTTTATAAGCAAAATTTAATCTAGTTTGATAATTTTGTCGTTATTATGAACAATTGACATGAGTTTTTCTGGCAAAAAAATAGTGCTCCTGGTTTTTTACCTATGCTTCAATGCAGGGATGAGCTACAGCATGCATTTTTGTGAAGGGGTATTGCAGCATTTCAATTTTTTTGCCGCAAACGAAACTTGTTGCCCCGAAAAGGGTGAATTGCCAGACTGCTGTGAGGATATAAGTCATTTGGATATTCCTAACGGGGAAGAATTCCAGCCTGTAGTTTTTACCCTTTCCCACGCTGAATCAAACTACTTTCCCTCTCATTATTTTTACAACACCCAACCAAAATTTGAAGTTGCCCCAGCCTATCAATTATGGTATGCTGCGCATGCCCCTCCCCTACCCAAATCACCCTTATTTATTTTACACCAGGTCTTTTTAATCTGATATACCAATTTTCTTCCCCTGGGGAATGACAAATTTCCCTACCCTTTCCTCAGTCCTTTATTATCAAAGGAGAGATTCCTTTATTTCATTACATCAAGGCTATGCTACATCATATCATTAGGTTTTTCCTTGAAAACAAGGTAATTACGTTTACCCTTCTTTCCCTCTTTATTCTTTGGGGAATAGCGGTCGCTCCATTCGATTGGGAGAGGGGCCTGCTCCCCAATGACCCGGTGCCTGTAGATGCCATTCCCGATATTGGTGAAAACCAGCAGATCGTATTTTCGGAATGGATGGGTAGGTCCCCACAAGATGTGGAGGACCAAATCACCTACCCCCTCACCACCTCTCTTTTGGGTCTGCCGGGGGTGAGGTCCATACGAAGCACCTCTATGTTTGGCTTCTCCTCCATCTATATCATTTTTGAAGAGGATGTGGAGTTTTACTGGAGCAGGTCCAGAGTGCTAGAAAAGCTCAATGCCCTACCTTCTGGCCTACTTCCAGAAGGGGTCCAGCCCAAATTAGGGCCAGATGCCACAGGCCTGGGACAGGTTTATTTCTATACGCTGGAGGGCCGCGACGAGCAAGGGAACCCTGTAGGAGGATGGGACCTTCATGAATTACGCTCCATACAAGATTTTTATGTCAAATATGGGCTGTCCAGTGCCAAGGGGGTGGCAGAAGTCGCCAGCATTGGCGGGCATATCCGTGAATACCAGGTGGATTTGGACCCCGTGGCCATGAAAGGGCATGGCATTAGCCTGATGCAGGTAATGGATGCCGTAAGGCAATCCAACCAAGAAATTGGTGCCAATACCATGGAAATCAATCAGGTAGAATACCTGGTAAGAGGATTGGGATATGTAAAGGACATAGAAGACATCGCTTCTGCCGTAGTAAAAAACACCGGCACCACACCTTTATATGTCAAAGATGTAGCCAAAGTAAGCCTTGGGCCTGCAAGCAGAGCCGAAAGAGCAATACTGGATAAAGGAGGGGCTGAAGTAGTAGGTGGGGTAGTGGTGGCCCGATATGGGGATAATCCTTTACAGGTCATTCAGGGGGTAAAAGATAAAATCGAAGAGATCTCCACCGGATTGCCCAGTAAGACATTGGAGGATGGAAGGGTCTCAAAGGTAACCATTGTCCCCTTTTATGACCGGTCTGGTCTAATCCAGGAAACTTTGAACACGCTCAATGAGGCCATTAGCCTGCAAGTGCTGGTCACGATTATTGTAATCGTGGTAATGGTATTTAACCTTAGGGCTTCCATTTTAATCACCTCCCTACTCCCCATTGCTGTTCTCATGTGTTTTATTCTTATGAAACAGGTAGGAGTGGACGCCAATATCGTTGCACTATCTGGGATAGCCATTGCCATTGGTACGATGGTGGACCTGGGAATTATCCTCAATGAAAATATCCTTAGGCATCTGGAAAACAATACCAGCAAACGGCCTTTGAAAGATACCATTTTAGAGGCAAGTTCGGAGGTTTCGGGTGCTATCCTCACCGCAGTCCTCACCACCATTATCAGCTTTTTACCGGTATTCACTCTTCAAGCTGCTGAGGGAAAACTTTTTGGACCACTCGCTTACACCAAAACCTTCGCATTAATTGCCGCGCTGATCATCACATTACTCTTTATTCCTGCACTTGCACATTGGGTATTTGGACTTAGGATTTCATCTGATAAATATAGAGGTATTGCGAATTTACTGTTGACCTTACTGGGAGCGATTTTGATTTGGTTCTCCCCTTGGGCCGGGGTAGTCCTATTGGCTTTTGGAATATTGAACCTTACCCAGCTCTATTATCCACATATTCTCTGGGTAGGCAAAAGGAAGCACCTATATAGCATGCTCATCGTGGTATTGGCACTGGCTTACTTACTGGCCCAGGAATGGAGACCTTTGGGTCTGGAACAATCCCTTACGCTGAATGGGGTTTTCATTCTGCTTATATTAGGATTGATATTGGGATTTTTCTCCATTTTCATCCGCTATTACGAAAGGTTGCTGACCTGGTGCCTGAATAATCCCCTCACTTTTTTGGTCATTCCGCTTCTGGTTCTTTTTATAGGTTTAAATTCATGGCTAGGCTTCCCCCGGATCTTTGGCTTTGCGGCAGATGGCGTCGAAAAACTGGGGCTCAACCTCCGCAAAAATGCCCTCTGGGAAGGAATGGCAAATACTTTTCCTGGTATGGGTAAAGAGTTTATGCCCGCCTTGGATGAAGGGTCTTTTTTGCTTATGCCCACCTCCATGCCCCATTCCGGCGTGGAAGCCAACCACCGTACCCTCAGGCAGTTGGACATGCTGGTTCAGGCCATTCCCGAGGTGGAAATGGTGGTAGGAAAAGCAGGCAGAGCCGAAAGTCCACTAGATCCTGCACCTCTGACCATGTATGAGAACATCATTAATTACAAAACCCAATATCTCCAAAATGAGGCGGGGGAAAAAGTCAGGTTTAAAACCAACGAAAAAGGTCATTTTCTTCTTGAAAAAAATGGGAGCTCCTACTGGTATGATCGCTCATCTGATGAACTACTGGACGAAAACGGAAATCCCATACCTTCTTCCAAGCACAAGAGTTTTTTGAGTAAGCCAGGGGATCACCTTGTGCCCGACCCAAAAAGGGGGAGTTATTATAGGCAGTGGAGGGATCATATCAAAAGCCCTGATGATATCTGGGAGGAGATCCAACGCCGCACCTCCAACCTACCCGGGGTAACCTCTGCTCCCAAATTACAACCTATTGAAACCAGGTTGGTGATGTTGCAAACAGGGATGCGGGCACCTATGGGGATCAAAGTCTACGGGCCGGACCTAAAGACCATCGAGGATTTCAGTTTACGACTGGAAGCGTTACTGAAAGAGGTGCCCGCACTTAAGGAACAAGCCATATTTGCCGACCGGTCCCTGGGTAAACCTTATCTGGAGATTGATCTGGACAGGGGTATGATGGCTAGATATGGGCTCAATATTGCCGATGTTCAGGAAATGATTGAGGTGGCTGTGGGAGGCATGAACTTAAGCACCACGGTGGAAGGTAGGGAAAGGTACAACATACGGGCCAGGTATGCCCGTGAATACAGGGACGACCCCGAAAAATTAAAAGACATCCTTATCAATACACCAGATGGCATACAGTTGCCTTTAGGACAAATCGCAGAGATCTCCTTTAGGTCCGGCCCCACCATGATCAGGGGAGAGGAGTCCTTTTTGGTCGGATATATCATGCTGGACAAGCGACAGGGTTATGCGGAGGTTACTGCGGTGGAAGAAGCCAAAAAGCACCTTCAGCAAAAAATCTCCTCTGGAGAATTGGAGGTTCCTTCCGGCGTGTCCTACGCATTCTCCGGAAGTTATGAGAATCAAGTCCGAGCTGAGAAAAGGCTTAGCCTCGTCATACCTTTGAGCCTTGCCATCATATTCTTGATCCTATACCTACAGTTCAAGTCCACGGCCCTTAGCTTAATGATATTTACCTCCATTGCTTTGGCATTTTCGGGAGGATTTCTCATGCTTTGGCTATACGGTCAAGAGTGGTTCCTGGATTTTTCCCTTTTTGGCACTCACCTCAGATCCTTGTTTCAAATGCAAACCTTCAATCTCAGCGTGGCGGTTTGGGTGGGGTTTATCGCCTTATTCGGCATAGCCACAGATGATGGGGTGGTGATGGGTACCTACCTCAAGCAAAGTTTCGAAAAGTTCAAACCCGATGACGAGGATGGCATCAAAAAAGCCGTATTAGCTGCCGGGGTGAAGCGGGTAAGACCATGCTTGATGACCACGGCGACTACTTTGATTGCCCTTCTGCCCATACTTACCAGTACGGGCAGAGGCTCAGACATCATGATCCCTATGGCCATTCCGGCCTTTGGGGGTATGAGTGTGGCCATTATTTCCCTGTTTATTGTACCAGTTTTGTACGGCAGGTATAAACTTATCCGATTTCGGAACTCAAATAAATCAGAAAACTCCCTGGAAGCCTAAACTTAATAATAGTTATGGAAAAAAGTAAAGAAAACACCCTTAAGGCAAGATGGCATAAAAAGGGCTCTCCAACAGTTAGAACTGGGCTGATGCTACTTTTCATTTTTCTGCTTTTTGCAAAAAGCATGGCACAAGAAAATGCAATCGATGTCTACCTTGAGTTGGCCGCGGAAAACAACCCAAAGCTAATAAGTTCCTTTGATGCCTATAAAGCTCAACTCGCCAAGGTTGACCAAATGGGACAACTCCCCGATGCCGAATTGGGCATTGGGTATTTTCTACGTCCCATGCGGTTACTCATGGGGAATCAGGTAGCAGAAGTCTCACTTATGCAAATGTTCCCTTGGTTTGGCACCTTAAAGGCAGAGAAAGCAGAAGCCACATATATGGCAGAGGCAAGTTATGAAGCATTTCGGCAGCAAAGGAACCAGATCCTTTTTGATGTCAAAAACACCTACTATGATCTATTACTGCTTCAGCATACCATAGATGTCACAGCATCCAACTTGAAATTGTTGGAAACCCTGGAAGCGTTGAGTTTGGTTCGATTTCAAGGGGGAGACTCCGGAGGAGCCATGGGAAATGCCATGGAGGCGGTAAGCACCCCAACGCTTTCAAGACAACTGCCTACTTCAAATGCCATGCAAATGGAGGGCAGTCCGCAGCCATCCAAGTCCACAGAAGCACCTTCGGATATGGGGGTTAGGAGTGAAGGCAGGAAAACAACCAGGCTTACCGATGTGCTCAGGCTCCAAATCCAGATAAAAGGTTTACAAAGTCAATTGGACCAACTACAGCAAGATAAAGCCCCATTGATACAAAGATTTGTACAACTGAGTGGACTTTCTGAGGGAGACACGATAATATTGGAATGGGAAGAAGCAATGCCTCCCATAGATATGGAGGAATTGATGCTAGACAGCATATGGGATCATAACCCCATGCTCTCCATGCTAAACAAAGAAGCTAAAGCCCTGGAATCTAAGACAAATTTGGCCGAGCTGGCAGGAAAGCCTATGATAGGACTTGGCCTCAATTACATGTTACTAAATTCCAGACCGGAAATGGGAATACCCGGTGGCAGCGGAACCATGGAATATATGCCCGCCGGTATGGGTGGCAACATGTTGATGCCCATGCTTTCCCTTAGCTTACCCTTATCCAGAAAAAAATACAAAAGCATGGTGACCGAAGCAAGGCATATGCAATCTGCCAATACCCATTCCCAAGATAACCTGAAAAACGAATTGAAAACCGAAATGTCAGAGGTGATCAATTCCATCAATGATGCATTAAGAAGGGCTAGCCTCCTGGAAGAACAGGTTGAACTACTGGAAAAAACCATGGAACTGATAATTGTAGCTTATGCGAATGACGAGGGCAGTTTTGAAGAACTCATTGCGCTACAACGGGAACTATTGGATTTCAGGTTGAGCAAGATTGATGCTACCATCGACTCCCTAAGAGCACAGGCCCGTTGGGAGTTATTGGTAGGTATTTAATCTCAAGCAATAATTTTGTTCCACTTAGAAGTAATCGAAAGACATGAATACACGAAAAAAAATTTTAGGAATTGGCTTGCTGCTTATCGCAGGCTTTCTTTTAGGGTGGTTTGTCCGCGGGGACGAAAAATCAGCTGATAATGGGCATGAACACCATGAAGAGGGCAGTATTACCTACACCTGCTCCATGCATCCCCAAATAAGACAGGATGAACCTGGGGACTGTCCCATATGCGGAATGGAACTCATCCCGGCCAGCCAATTGAAAAATGGCGAAAGCAGCCCGTATATTCTGGAAATGAACCCTGAGGCAGTGGCCCTTGCCAATGTATCCACCATACGTGTGAAGAGTGAAAAAGCTGAAGGCAACATCTCCCTCAATGGAAAAATTAAAATCAACGAGCAAAGGATAAAGAGCCTCACTGCCAATTATCCGGGCAGAATTGAGGAGCTTTATGTCAACTTTACCGGGCAGGAGATTAAAAAAGGAGAAAAACTGGCCAGCATTTATTCCCCTGAACTGATAAGCTCCCAAAAGGAACTACTGGAGGCGGCAAAGCTCAAAGAAAGGCAGCCGGGTTTATATGAAGCTGCCAAGGAAAAGCTGCGTTCCTGGAAAATAAACGAAGACCAGATTTCAGCAATAGAGGCTTCCGGGAGAGTACAGTCCAGCTTTGATATCATCTCTGATATTGATGGTGTGGTTTGGGCAAGAAATGTGGCCAAAGGTGATTTTGTAAGTAGGGGCAGCAGTATGTTTGATCTTGTGGACCTCTCCCGGGTCTGGATAGTGCTAGATGCCTATGAAAGGCACATTCAGCATATAAGGACTGGAGACCCTATTACCTTTAAGGTGTCGGCCTTGTCTGGAGAAGAATTTTCTACCCGGGTAGAATTTATACACCCAGTTCTGGAGGAATCTACCCGAACCATCCCAATAAGGTCTGAAATAGCCAACCCGGGAGGCAAACTGAAACCCGGTATGATCGTACAGGGTAAGGTCAATGCCAAAATGAGTGGTAACGGTAGTTTGGTGATACCCAAATCCGCCGTCTTATGGACGGGGCCTAGATCGGTGGTCTATGCCCAAGTGGGCACAAGTGACGCCCCTGCCTTCGAAATGAGGGAAGTGGAGCTGGGAAGTAGTTTGGGTGAAAATTACCTAATCCTATCGGGAATAGAAGAGGGAGAAGAATTAGTGAGTCAAGGTACGTTTTCCATAGATGCCGCAGCTCAATTGAGCGGCAATTATAGTATGATGCTGCGGCCAGAGGTTAAAAGCATGGAAGTAACTGATGCTTTCCGGAAGCAATTCACTGGTGTAATAAAGGCCTACCTTCAGCTAAAAGATGCCTTTGTGGAAAGCGATGTACAACAGGTTCGTTCTGCCATATCCCCATTGCTAGGGAAATTAGATGAGGTTAAGAGCGATCAACTTGAGTCGGCTGCAAAGGAAAAATGGCGGGAAATTATAAGCCGTTTGCCTGTGGTTTTAGAAGATATGGAAAAAGAAAATGACATAGCTGACCAACGAGTCCACTTTGAGGATCTTTCCGACCATATGATAGAGGCGGTGGAGCTTTTCGGGGTGGAAGGCATTACATTATACCGGCAGTTTTGCCCCATGGCTTTCGACAACAAGGGGGCATATTGGCTCAGCGAAGAGAAACAAATCAAAAACCCTTACTGGGGGGATGAAATGCTTACTTGTGGAGAGGTAAAGGAAACATACAGACCCGGTGAAAAGGTGATGAAGGATCCAGGGCATGAAGATCATTCTCAACATAATCATTAGGTGTGAGGATGAGGGGTTATATTGGGATTTGGAGAATGTGGTTAATACAATTTTAAAATTTGAAATAAAGTCGGAATAATTCATTATATTGCTATTGATTGGATAAAGTTTATATTCAATTTAGGAAATATACTAAATCCATAGGTAACCTAAAAGGTTTCTTTGATCTGCCAAAGTTAAGAGGGAAGGGTAAGATTTAATGATTTGATAATTATTTTGGTCGGCTCTAAATTATCTCTTGATGATATCTTGGTCTTTCTAAAGACAAGGCAATGAATTCGGCAGAAAAACAGCTCCTGGAAAGCATAAAAAAAGGTGATAAAAAAGCCTTTGGACACCTCTTTGAAAAAGGTGAAATCCTGGCATTTGAAGAACTTTTCGAACAGATACTGATTGCGGTAGACAAGCTTCCCGCTAAGGAGAAAGAGGTGTTTTTAATGAGCAGGTTTGAACATTTAAAAATCTCAGAGATTGCCGATAAACTTTAAATTCGCCTACGAACAACATCTGGATCTGAGGCTGCCACTGGAATTCACCGGTAATGCCGTTGATTTAGAATCAGCTTTAGAAGAAGTGAGCAGGCAATCTAATTTATCCTTCAAGCAAATCAACCAAACCATCCCTCTGGCTATTCAGCGAACTAGGCAGAACCCGGGGTATTAAACAGCAACAATCCATTGATAGTAACCTCTATCCCCCACTCCCTTCTGAGGAGTGGGGGATTTTTTTCATAGGGGAAACACAGGTTGATTTGCTCTTATCATTCCAATGGCCAAATTAACCATCCTTGAACACTGGATGTTGAAACAAAAATTTTTCAAAAAAACCTTAGTATAGCCATTTGTTTTAATAAATTCGCTAAGAATCCCTATTTTTAACCTTTAACCTATTAAACCCATTACCATGAACTGCAAACTTCTAAACTCAGTCAAAAGATCCATTTTAATAGCTCTTTTTGCCATTGCTATTCCGGCTATGGCACAAGACGGAACGATCTATCCCCTCGATACCCCACCAGATGAATCAAATGCCATACCTCTAGGCACGGGAGATGTGGAAAACCAACCTGCTTCAGAGAGCTGGTTTAGACAATGGGGCGTCCCCATGGCACGGAATATCACGGAAGCAACACTGAACCCTTTCCTACCCGATCCGGAAAAAGCAAATGGTACGGCAGTAATCGTGGCGCCAGGCGGTGGCTTCAGGTGGCTGTCCATGAGCAATGAAGGCTGGAGGGTAGCAGAGGCACTTGCGGAGCAGGGAATTGCCGCATTTGTACTCAAATACAGGCTTCACCCTACCGCAGAATCACTGGAGGAATTTGCGGATTGGATGAACAGACCCCGCCCAACTGCGGCACCTTCCTCAGCATCTGAAGAAGGTGAAACCCCTCCCCGTCCACCACAAAGGGACCTGAGCAACCAGCTGGCCGATGCTGAGGCTGCTTATACCATGATCATAGATCGGGCTGAGGAATGGGGGGTAGACATTGACAGAATTGGCATGATCGGATTTTCGGCAGGTGCCGGGCTCACCATGCACTCCACCCTTAACTCTGAGACTATGAAATTGGCCTTTATCGGTCCTATTTACGGGGGCATGGGTCAAGTGGAAGTTCCAGAAAATGCACCTCCCATGTTCAATGTGATCGCCACAGACGATTTTCTTTTCAACGGTCAGATCGGTGTAGTCGAATCCTGGTACAATGCAGGTATCCCTGTGGAATTCCACCTATACCAAAATGGAGGACATGGCTTTGGCCTGGGCAACCCTAACCGGACCAGTAACCGTTGGTTTGAGGCATTTATGCATTGGCTAGATGTGAATGAATTTCTCATTGCAAAAGCTGGGGAGTGACCGAAGGGTCACTCTTTTTTTGCCCATCAAGATTTCAACCTATGAGCATTAATTACTGAATATGCGCTTCAAAAAAATAACAGCGACTTAAGTAAATATGAATATTTCTGAAATTGGTAAAGCAAAAGGCTATTACTCAGGTTCTCCGGAGGGATGAGTAAATAAAGAATATTGTCCATGCATTCACTATTTATCCGATATTTCTACAGAAAATGAATAGGTGGATAAAAAGGATGAATAAACTTTTCCAAAGTTCAAAACTTTGGAAAAGTTGCAGAAGCTACAAAAAACAACTACTTTAACCATTGATAACCAACCCCCTAAACCATGATTTTTTCACGCGGGTATCTTTGTAGGGCACTTTTGCTTTTGTTGATAATGGCTAGCCTGCCTTTAGCACATGTAAGTGCCTGGGGGTTTTATGCCCACAAGCGCATCAACTATCAGGCGGTTTTCAGCCTTCCCCCGGAGATGATAGGCTTTTACAAATCCCATATCCAGTATATTTCAGAAAATGCAGTGAATCCCGACCGGAGGCGATATGCCGTAAAAGGTGAGGCGGAAAAGCACTTTTTAGATGCCGATGCCTACGGGGACAGTGCCATTTATACCCTGCCCAGATATTGGGAGGATGCCGTGGCAGTATATGGGGAGGACAGCCTAAGGGCACACGGGATTGCCCCTTGGAGCACGTATCAAACCTTTCTACAATTGGTCAGAGCCATGCAAAGTAGGGACACCAAAGCTATTCTCCGGATTTCTGCTGATCTGGGACATTATGTGGGAGACATACATGTCCCCTTGCACACCACCAAAAATTACAATGGGCAGCTTAGCGGTCAATATGGGATACACGCCTTTTGGGAATCCAGGATCCC
Source organism: Cyclobacteriaceae bacterium (assembly GCA_003565295.1). Taxonomy (GTDB): domain Bacteria; phylum Bacteroidota; class Bacteroidia; order Cytophagales; family Cyclobacteriaceae; genus Pleomorphovibrio. The sequence continues at coordinate 16,078 of PXCO01000040.1, read as the reverse complement.
GGAACTGCTGGCGGATGGGTTCGACTTCTTTGTGGGAAAGGCCACTTTTGTGGAAAACCCCCAATTGGCGATCTGGAAAGTCATCACCAACACCCATGAGGCCGTGGATTCGGTGCTAAATGCCGAAAGGGAATTATCTGCCACCTGGCCGGAACATAAGAAATACAGTTACGAGGAGAGGGGCGGTATCAATACCAGGGTACATTCCAAGGCTTTTACCATGGCCTATCAGTCTATGCTGGATGGTCAGGTAGAAAGACAAATGCGGAAAACCATTAAATTTACAGCAGACCTTTGGTACACCGCCTGGATAAATGCAGGCCAACCCTCACTTTCGCCGTCGGTGGATATGGATTTTTTTGAACAGCAGGAAAAATTCGCTCCACTGAAAGAGCTGGAAAATATCCGCGAACATGAAGGGCAAAGCGATACTTCCCTCTTGCCTTGGGTGAATACACATTGGAAAAGAAAAGAAGAGGGATCAGGTACCCTTACTGGCTGACTCCCGCAGCGGTTACTTTAGAAGAATTGATGTAGGTTTTAATACTCCTGGCCAGGCGTTCAAAGGTGTCTATAAACACATCCTCGTCCTCCTCAAGCAAGGTGACCCTAAACCCCCTAAGGTCGGAGCAGAAGGAACTAACTGGTACCACACAAATCCGCTCTGATGCCAGGAGGTTATATACAAACCTTTTATCATGGGGCATGTCTTCCTCCAGCAACCAATCCTCAAGTAGGCGCTTCACCCTCCTGTCCTCCACAGGCAAGGATTGTGCGGAATTCAGCTTTTGATTTTCAAAGATGATGGTGTTATAGAAGGCTCCCTTGGTCTTGTTGAACTTTATACCACTTACTTTGCCCAGAATTTCTGCCATCAACTGGCTTCTCTTCCCTATCCTTTCGTTGGCGGTCCTTCTATAGTGTGCATACTCGGAATGACTCATGATTCGGGGTATGGCGAGTTGAGGAAGCATGGTAGAGCATACTTCAATCATTTTGGCATTCTCAAGGGTAAGGCACAATTTATTAAATTCCTTGGAAACCTCTTTGTTATAAAACTCCATCCATCCGCATCTGGAACCCGGCCAGGGGAATTCCTTGGAGATCCCCTTTAGGGAGATCCCTGGGAGTTCGGTTCCCAACACCTCCGAGAGCCCAACACTCTGATACCCATTGTAAGTGATGTTTTGGTAAATTTCATCAGCGATCAATAGGAGGCTAAATTCCCTGGCAATTGCCACAAAGCGCTCAAGCACCTCCTTGGGATATACCATGCCCGTTGGATTGTCTGGGTTGATGATCAGTATCCCCACCACTGAGGGGTTGTATTTTACTTTGTTGTAAAGGTCTTCCATATCCGGATACCAGTTATTGTCCGGATCCAGTTTGTAAGTGATAGGCTTTGTATTGGCATGGGCAGCTTCAGCAGAGCTATGGGTGCTATATGCCGGTGATGGGCCAATAATTCTTGCAGTGGGTATCAGGAACTGATAAAGCTTGGCAATACCATCTCCTAGTCCATTAAAAAAAAGAATGTCTTCCGGGCCTATTTGCACCCCGCCTTTGTCATTATTGATGGCCGCCAGAAAGCGCCTGGTTTCCAGCATACCCTTGGAATCGGCATAACCATAAGAATTATCCTGGCTCACAAGGTCTGCAACAATCTCCTTCATCCAAGATGGGATCTTGTTGTTCTTTTGGATGGGATCGCCTATGTTTTCCCAAGTAATGTCATACCCCAACTGTTCAATTTGCCGGGCTTTTCTTACAATCCCCCTTATCTCATAATTCAGCTCCTCAGCCCCTGGCCTCAGCAACAATTGTCTCATAATTAAATGCCTAAAATTCCAACGCAAAGAAACGAAAAAGACAAATAAACGCCTTCACCAATACTGAGAAATTCATCACAAAATATTGAAAAAAGCGATTATTTGTCCTAAGTAAACCTATTTTGCATAATTTACGGCCCGCATCTCCCGGATTACCGTAATCTTAATTTGCCCAGGATATTGCATTTCCTTTTCAATCTTTTGGGAAATATCAAATGACAATTTCCCTGCTGTTCCATCATCCACATTATCGGCATCCACCAAGACCCTTAGCTCCCTTCCGGCCTGCATGGCAAAGCATTTATTTACTCCATCAAAGCTCAGGGCAAGGTTTTCAAGATCCTTCAACCTTTTGATATAGCTGTCCATGATCTCCCTCCTGGCACCTGGTCGGCTACCGGATATGGCATCACAGGCTTGCACAATGGGGGATAGCATGGATGTCATTTCAATTTCATCATGGTGGGCTCCAATTGCATTGATGACCTCTGGGTGCTCCTTATGTTTTTTGGCAAGTTCCATCCCCAAAATGGCATGGGGCAATTCGGCCTCCTCGGGGTAAACCTTGCCTATATCATGAAGTAGGCCTGCCCTTTTGGCCAATTTGGCGTTAAAGCCCATCTCGGCGGCCATGGTGGCGCTAAGCTTGGCCACTTCCCTGGAGTGCTGAAGCAGGTTCTGCCCATAAGAAGACCTGAACCTTAATCTTCCCACCATTTTTATCAACTCAGGATGTAGGCCATGAATCCCCAACTCTATACAGGTACGCTCCCCGATTTCAATGATTTCCTCGTCGATGTTTTTCTCGGTTTTGGCCACCACCTCTTCAATCCTTGCAGGGTGAATCCTTCCATCCTGAACCAAGCGGTGCAGGGATAAACGGGCCACTTCTCTTCGCACAGGATCAAAACCGGAAATGATAATGGCCTCGGGCGTATCATCCACCACAATTTCCACTCCAGTGGCAGACTCAAGGGCACGGATATTTCTACCCTCCCTACCGATGATCTTACCCTTTACGTCATCACTTTCTATGTTGAAAACGGAAACGCAATTCTCAATGGCATGCTCTGTGGCTGTTCTTTGGATGGTATCCAATACGATTTTCTTGGCTTGCTTAGTAGCAGTGAGCTTGGCCTGGTCCAAGATATCTTTTATTTGAGAAGATGCCCGGCTGCTGGCTTCATCCCGCAGCATTTCCATAAGTTGCTCCCTGGCCTCATCCTTGGTGAGTAAGGCCACCTTTTCCAGGTCAGTGATCCTTTGTTGGGTCACCCTGTCCAATTCCTCTTTTTTCACTTGAACCGAGTGAAGCTGGGCACTAAGATTTTCTTTTTTGCTGTCCAGTTCCGCTTCTTTTCTTTTAATTTGCTCGATTTCCTTGGATAGGGATTGTTCCCTTTGCTTTAATTTATTTTCGTTGGTAACAAGGACATGCTTTTTCTTGCCCATTTCCTCCTCAAAATCGGATTTTAACTTGAGGAATTTTTCTTTGGCTTCAAGGATGCGATCTTTCTTAATGCCCTCTGCAGTGATTTCGGCCTCCCTTACGATACTTTTGGCCTTTTCCTTGGCCTCCTCTTCTATTTTTTTGCTATTGTTTTTAATAAACAGACTGGCGAGTAATGCGCCTAGCAGTATGCCTATCACACCTGCTATAATGATGTATAATGAAATTCCCATAGGTATATGTTTAGTTATCCTACCGGGAGAAAAATCCTCTTGCCTAATAGAGGCAGGTGTCAATTATTAAAGAAAAGATTACAAAGCTGAGGCTAGTTGGGCATTGATTTCTTGTAGGGTTGCACGCACCTGCTCGCTTCCAGCAGTATTTGTCTCACTTAAATCCATGGTTTCTACCATGCAGTCAAAGGCCACCATGGCCAGCAAATCCTGTCTATCGTCAAGCCCAAATTCCTCACGGTATCTCTTTAGTTTTTCGTTGATCAATCTACCCGCCTGCCTGATTTTGGCCTCATCCTCGGGCTTCACCTTCATAGGATATTCTCTATCTCCTATCTTTAGCCGTATCGAAAGTGTGTCCATATTATTCTGACAAATGGGTAATGATCTTATCGATTTCTTTTATATAATTATCTATCCTTCCTCTAAGCTCAGCAGAAGCATTGTTTTCTACCGGTATGTTACTTACAATTTTACTGATTTTTATTTGATTTTTAAAATTTTCAAGGGCATCCTCTTTTTCCCGGATGGTTTGTTGGCTCTCCAAAAGCTCCTTATGCAGCTCTTCGTTTTCCTTTTCAAGCATCTTTAGCCTCCTGACCAACTGGCCTGTAAGCTTTTCTAACTTCTGAAGTTCTTCGTAAACCATATCATTTCCGGATGATGGCACCCACTTCTTTCTCAAACGTCGCCATTAACCGATTCATTGTTTTATCAATCACCTTATCGGTCAAGGTTTTTTCCTGGTCTTGCAGGAAAAAACTGAGCGCATAGGCCTTCTGAGAGGGCTCAATCTTATCCCCCCGGTATACATCGAAAACGCCTATTCGCTGAAGCATCCTGCCACCTGCCTCATAGGCTAAGGAAGACAAGGTACTAAAAGATACGGACTTATCCAGTACCAAGGACAAATCCCTCCTCACTTCGGGGAACTTGGAGATTTCCTTATACTTTCCTACACCCTTACTTTTTTCCACCAGTAATCCCCAATCCAGCTCTCCAAAAAACACCTTCTGCTTTACGTCACACTGTTTGATGGCCTTCTCTGATAAAAGGCCAAATGTCCCTAAATGCTGTTTGTCCACAACAATTGACAGGGCATAATCAAATGGAGCCTTTCCTTCCTCGGGAGTCACATTGTACCCCTGGACGGAAAGTTTCTCCAATAGCCCCTCTACTACCTGATAGAGATCTGAAAATGACACCTCCTTGGCCTCACTTAACCAGGTCTCCTGGTGCCTATTTCCCGTAAGGAAAAATGAAAGGCGCTTGCGCTCCCTGTATCCACTTTCAGCCTTTTTATAAGCAGTGCCAAATTCAAAAAACCTAAGGTCTTTCTGCCGGCGGTTAATATTATACGCAACCACTTCCAGTCCGGTATATAACAAATTCTGTCTCAACACCCCAAGGTCCTCACTCAATCTATTTAAAATCACCACATCTTCATGCACATTGAGTTCTTCGGCCTTTTCCGCATACTTTGATTTGGTAAGGGAGTTGGTCATTATTTCATGAAACCCAAGACCAGTAAGCAACTCCGAAACCCTGAATTGCAATTTATCGGCATCTTTGGCCGGGTGGGAAGCAAGATAGTCTGATTGGTAATGTTCTTCTAGGGGAATGGATTCAAAGCCATAAATTCTCAGAATTTCCTCAATTATGTCGGCTTCACGGGTCACATCCACCCTGTAGGGTTTAACCACGGCTACAAAACCTTCTTCATTTTCATCTTTTGTGCTTATTTCCAGCCCATTTAAAATATTAATTATGACATCCCGATCAAGCTTTTTACCAATCAAGCGGTCCACATGCTGGAACTTGACGGGAATTTCCACATCATCTATGGGGTTGGGATAGATGTCAATGATGGGCGATGAAATTTCCCCGCCGGCAATTTCTTTGATCAACATTGCCGCCCGCTTAAGGGCATACACTGGCATATTTGGGTCAGTACCTCTTTCAAAACGAAAAGAGGCATCGGATTTAATGCCATGATATTGGGCACCCTTACGGATGACATCCGGAGAGAAATAGGCACTTTCCAAAAATAAGTTTTGGGTATCCTGCGAAACCCCGGAATCTATCCCACCAAATATGCCCGCAATACAAAGCCCCCCTGAGGGATCGCAGATCATAAGTTCTTCCCCATTCAATTCTCTCTCCTTTTCATCCAGGGTTATGAATTTGGTTCCTTTGGGCAATTGCTGTATGATTAACTTATTGCCCTGGATTTTATCCGCATCAAAGGCATGCAATGGTTGGCCAAGGTCATGCAATATGAAATTAGTAATGTCCACCAGGTTATTGATGGGCTCTAAACCTAGAGCTTTAAGGTAGTTTTGAAGCCACTCTGGTGATGGTGCTACCTTGACTCCTGAAAGTGTAATTCCTGCATATCTGGGACAATCCAAAGGATCTTTTACTTCCACATCGATGAGCAGGTTCTCATTGTCTATCTTAAAATCCCGTACCTCCGGAAGTACGATTTCCTTATTGAGAAGGGCCTTTAAATCCCTGGCCACTCCAAAATGGGAGGCAGCATCTGCCCTATTGGGCGTCAAGCCTATTTCCAAGACATCTGTCCGTGTGATGGGGAAATATCGGCTGGCAGGAGTCCCGTTTGGCAAGTCGGTGTCCAATACCATGATTCCATCATGGCTACTTCCAAGGCCAAGTTCATCTTCAGCACAAATCATTCCCTGGCTCACTTCACCCCTGATTTTGGCCTTTTTGATGGGAAAGACATCTCCTTCCTCGGTGTAAAGTTCGGTACCTACAGTCGCGACGGCTACTTTTTGGCCTTTGTCCACATTGGGGGCACCGCAGACTATGGGTAACACCTCTGTCCCCACATCCACTTTACATACTTTTAACTTATCGGCATTGGGGTGGGGCTCACAGCCAAGCACCTCTGCAATTACCACTCCCTCTAAGCTCCCTTTGATGGATTCAAAAGTTGAAACTCCTTCCACCTCAAGCCCTGAGGCAGTGAGCATTGCGGCAATTTCATCAGTAGTATGGTCAAATGGAATAAAATCTTTGAGTCGGTTTATCGCAATTTTCATTTTTTCAGGTTTCGATAAACCACAAATTTAAGAGTTTTAATAGGATTTATCGTAATTTTTCTCACCTGCTCGAATGGGAATTTCAAGCAGGTTCTCCCTTGGTGGTATTGGACAGGCATAATCGGGATTATAAGCACAGTAAGGGTTATAGGCAAGGTTGAAATCAATGGTGATGGATCGCTGCCCATCCTGTCTCAAATTCAAATACCTGCCACCACCGTAAGTCTCATCTCCACTGGTTTCATCTGCAAAGGCCAAAAAGAAGTTACGCCTGTCAGTTTCATCAGCCGCTTGTAGCAGCAGCAATTTCAACTCCTGCCCTTCAAGTTCAAAAACAGCAAAAGAATGCCTGACATATTTTTCCACTGAGCCATCTGTAAGGGGAATTTCCATCATTTTTCTGTCCTCAACAGGCTCCATTCTGGCCTTTACCTTATATGACCTGTCCACCTCATAAAAATCCAAAGCTTCAAGTTCATCTTTTTGAGCTTTAGTGAGCGGGGAATCAGCGTTGAATTTCAGGTATTTAAACTGCCTCTCCCGTTCGGCCTCCACTGTTTCCCTGTATAATTCCGGGTCTTCAGTCCCCGTGAGAGTGTATAGCAGTGACCCAAAAACCACTACGACCACAAATACCAAAATAATGTTTCTCTGACTCATAACTTATAGGATACCTTCATCCGCAAAGCTAAAATAGCCAACATCTGTGAAAATCACATGGTCCACCACAGGAATATCTAAATACTTCCCTGCTTCTTTGATATTATTGGTAAGCCGGAGGTCTTGAGCACTAGGTTTTAAATTCCCGGAGGGGTGATTGTGCGCCAACACTATGCTGCTGGCCAATTGCTCAATGGCATATTTAAAGATCACTTTTGCATCTACCACCGTACCTGCGGTGCCCCCAGAACTGATCAATTGTTTTTTCAGTACAAAATTGGCCCTGTCCATAAGCAAACAGTAAAAAAGTTCACAAGTCTCATCTTGCAAGTCCGGCCTCAATATTTCATATACATCGGCAGAACTGCGGATTTTCACCCTTTTTTGGGGTTCGGACATTTTCCTTCTTCTTCCCAACTCCAGGGCACTAACAATGGTCACGGCCTTCGCTTCCCCAATACCCTTAAATTTACACAAATCCTTGACCGAAAGGCGGGCCAAACGGGCCAAATCGTAGTCTACACTTCTCAGCAGATGCTTAGAAAGGTCCACAGCACTCATGGATGTGGTACCACTGCCAATCAGAATGGCGATGAGCTCGGCATCGGTAAGGTTGGCTTTACCCTTCAACAATAATTTTTCACGGGGCCGGTCTTCTTCGGCGAGTTGTTGAATGGGAATGGATGCAAAGGTGTCCATAATTCCAAAAATTTCAGGTTAGAGCCGGCCACCTTTTTCCCCTCTAAAAAAAATCCTCACAAAGCCGTTTATAAGGAACAAATTAACAATAAATTAGAAATAAAAAAAGCCCTACCTGAAAGGAGGGGCCATGAAAATGTCTTTTCTTTATTTGCTTAACCAATTGAATTGACCAATTTGGTCAGCTTCGACTTTTTGTTCGAAGCATTATTTTTGTGAATAATGTTTTTCTTGGCCAATTTGTCGATCATCCCAGTCACCTTTTTAAGCAACTCCTGAGCTTCAGATTTGTCCTCGGTATTCCTTAGCCTTTTGATAAAAGTTCTAGTAGTCTTGGCTTGATACCTGTTTCTTAAACGCTTGGCTTGGTTAGCACGAATTCTTTTGATAGCCGATTTGTGATTTGCCATATATTTATTCCTTAATTATTAGCTTCCATTTACAGAATTGGAATGCAAATGTAAAGGAATTATTTTAGCACTCCAAAAAAAATACTGATTAATGCCCTTCAAAACCGTTCTATTTCACTGGCATCCCTCATTTATATTTTATCCAACCCCTTGAAAAATTTATTCCAATAATATTTCAGGGGCTGCTGATATTTTAGTTTTTTCCAAGGCCTGCTACCATGGGGCTGATGGATAACCTGCACCCCGGGAAGTATGTAATTCTTAAAGCCCAATTGTAGGGCCATTTTGGAAATATGGGTGTCATACCAGTGCTTGGAATGATCGAGCCCATGGAAATCATAGGCTTTTAAAAAATCAACGGAAAGTAAGGTACAGCAGAAGCTTAGGCTTCTCTCTGTGGACATCACCTTATCCTTAACCCCCTTAAACTTTAGATAGGGAAAATTCACCTTTCCATTCTCATCCACAGTAATGGCACCTACCAGTCCTGTTTCAGGATGATTATGGGCAAAAGCCAGCAAAGCTGAAAAGGTGTCCTGTTGCACTTTGACGTCAGACTCCACAATGATCAGGGGCACACCAAGGGCTAAAGCCTCTTTTTGAGCTACCTGCAGCACAGTCTTGTAGTTGGGTGAAGGGGTATCCGTCAGGTCTTTGAGGTGGACCAGTTGAATATTCAGTTCTTCTGCTAAATCTGTGAGCACCTTCGTCCCTTCATCGGTACTGTAATCATTGAAAACCTTGTATGTGATGGGGACATTTGAATCCACCACCGCCTTGGCTGCTAGAGAGGCAGAGGCTACGGCATCTTTTACGGGAGTGATGACTAGGGCTTCCATGGATCTGCAAAAGTATTGCCGCCAAGCCATCAGCAACTGAATGGATTGGCGGCATGAATCATGATTTATCAGTTCAATTTAGACAGGGCATCTTTGATGCGCTTCAAAGCTTCCTTCAGCTCCTCTTCAGAGGCAGCATAGGAAAGCCTGACACAATCCGGGGCACCAAAAGCCGCACCTGTTACCAAGGACACATGGGCTTCATTCAAAATATACAAACAGAAATCATCTGCATTGTGGATGGTTTGGTCACCTGCTCGCTTGCCAAAGAAGGCCGAAACGTCAGGGAAGAAATAAAATGCACCTTCAGGTACATGTGTTTTAATCCCTGGTATTTCTTTAAGCAGCTCAAGCACCAAATCCCTTCTTTTCAGATAGGCCTTTGCCATTTCCTGTGAAGGCGCCTGGTCACCGGTCAACCCTGCCAATGCAGCCCTCTGGGCAATTCCCGTTCCTCCGGATGTAAACTGACTTTGGATCTTTTCACAGGCTTTTGCCAGACTCACGGGGGCACAGATGTACCCTACTCTCCAGCCAGTCATCGCATATCCCTTAGAAAACCCGTTTACCGTAATTGTCCTCTCAAACATCCCCGGGAATGAGGCAATGCTGGCATGATCTCCGGTGAAATTGATCAATTCATAGATCTCATCTGCCACTACCACTACATCTTCCTTTTCCTTTATTACCTCTGCAATAGCCTGTAGCTCTTCTTTGCTGAAAACCGATCCCGAGGGGTTGCATGGGGAGGAGTAAATCACCGCCTTGGTTTTATCAGAGATGGCTGCCTTCAACTGCTCCGCAGTGGCCTTAAAGTTATTTTCCAAATCCCCTTCGATCAACACCGGCACCCCTCCGGCCAATTTTATGATTTCTGAATAGGAAACCCAATACGGGGAGAATATGACCACTTCATCGCCTTCATTGATTATGCACATGAAAATGTTGGCTATGGAATGCTTTGCCCCCGTGGAGACCACTATGTTTTCAGCCTTGGCCTCCTGAATATTGTTCTCTTCCCTTAGCTTCTTGGCAATAGCTTCCCTCAAATCCTGATATCCCGCCACTGGTGCATAGGAAAAATACTTCCCTTCATCTATGGCATCCTTTGCGGCCTGCTGTATATGAATTGGGGTCTTGAAGTCCGGCTCTCCAAGGCTTAAACTGATGATGTCTATTCCTTGCCCTTTTAGCTCCCTGGCTTTTTTGGCCATGGCGATGGTCGCCGATTCTTCCATGGCATTGATGCGGTCTGATAAAATGGAGTTCATGAATTTTTTTATTTTTGGTTTATAAAGCCCTGTAAACATTTACTTTACCACAAAAACACTTTAGTTTTGTGGAAAATTAGTACAAAGGCGGGGGCAAAATTAAGGATAATGCCCATGATTTCTAAACCTTTGAAAAAAATACACGGCTTTCCATTGCGTTAAAAATATGTACGGAAGGTAATTCGTTAACTTGTTATGAAATTTTACACCACCCTATTTTTGGCTATTGGGTGCTTATATACCCATTCAATAATGGCCCAGGATGAAAATACTGAGGCGGAAAGCACAAGCGGAAAATCAGCTGAAGTCGCCAAAGCAGACCCTGATTCCTCGGGGGTAGTGAAAGACAGGCTTTCTCCCACCTCCACCCCAGTCCTTTTGTTTTCTGATGCAGAAGAAGAGGAAAACAAGGAAAAAAAGAAGAAGAAAAAGAAGAAGCGAAAGAAAAACGTCTATTTTGGGATAAAAACCAAGAAGACGATGATCAAGCATAGCTTTCGCGATCAGGTCACCTATCAGGTCTTTCACATTACCTACAAAAACCAGGAAGTAGACCCCTACATCAGAGACATCTACTGGTATGATTCCAAAAACAAGGCGATCAAAAATAAAAACTTTGACCCTTCCAAAGGTTACCTGCTCCATGGCCCCTACGAAAGGAGAATAGACGACACAGTGGTGGAAACGGGCATGTATTTTTATGGTACCAAACACGGGAGATGGATGACCTACGATGCTAAAAATATCCTCCTTGATAAACTTCATTATTCCAGGGGTTGGCCCAAGGAATCCAGGATTACCTACTATAACAGGGAGGAGAAAAAGATTGAAAGAATGACACCCATCGAATACGAACTTAAGGAAGGCAATTTTTATCACTTTTTTCAAGATGGTTCATTGGCCGTAAGTGGAGAGTACCATCATGGGGAGCGAGTAGGTACCTGGACCGAATACTGGCACACGCCAAATCATCAGCTTATCAGAAAAAGGGAAATAAAATACCAAGACGAACCCTTCACTAAAAACCACAAGCCCTACATCCGGGCCGAATGGGACAAAGAGGGCAACCTAGTATACAGAAATGACAGCTAGAATTCAATAGAAAGCATCCTCAAAATGCTTGAAAGCTATCCTGCCTGACCTATCCTGGTAAACTCCCACGATATCAAAGCGGATGTCCCTATGCCAATCCGTATCGTGTATATAGTGGTCTGCGGCGCGGATAATCAGTTGTCTTTTGCGGTAGTCCACGAATTCCTCCGCATAACCATATCCCGCTCCACTACGGAATTTAACCTCCACAAACACCAATACCCCCTTATGCTGCATGATCAGGTCAATCTCTGCGTGCTTATAGCGGTAATTGGAAGTTTTAAAGATATAACCCTTTCCCTCCAGCCACTCCTTGGCCAGGGATTCGGCCAAATAGCCTTTGTTCTGTGTAGGTGAAGCCATGGTTTAAAAATTTTGTGAAAAAAGACTAGCTTTGACCGTCCATTAAAATGTTTCAGAACCAAGACGGATAACGCCTTGTTTTGAGGGATACGATAAAACGGTTTAAGGTGAAACAAATTAAAAATAAAAAAGTAATTTTCATCGACTTAGGACGAAAAGATTACAAAGAAACCTGGGATTACCAGGAAGAGCTTTTTGGGCAAACTGTGGCCACTAAGATCGGCAACAGGAAATTACCGCCTGAGCAACAACTGCTGACCAACAATTACCTGCTCTTTGTTGAACATCCGCATGTATACACCCTGGGCAAGAGCGGGGAGGCCTCTCACCTATTACTCAACGAGGTGGCGCTTGCCGAAAAAGGTGCCACCTACTATAAAATCAACCGCGGAGGGGACATCACTTATCATGGCCCCGGGCAATTGGTGGGATATCCCATTTTGGATCTGGATAATTTTTTCACAGATATCCATAAGTACCTACGCTATTTAGAAGAAGCAGTGATCCTGACATTGGCCGATTATGGGCTGGAGGCAGGAAGGATTGAAGGGCTTACCGGGGTGTGGCTTGACCATGTTAGCCAAAGGTACCCCAGGAAAATCTGCGCACTGGGGGTAAAGTCTAGCCGATGGGTGACCATGCACGGTTTTGCCTTCAACATCAATGCAGACCTTTCCTACTTTGGCAACATCGTCCCCTGCGGGATCAGTGACAAAGCCGTAACTTCCATGCACATAGAACTGGGGAAACCGGTGAATGAGGAAGAAGTAAAGGGCCGGGTGAAATTTCACCTGGCAGGGTTGTTTGAAATGCAACTGGTGGAGAATGGAGAATGGAAAATGGGAAATTGAAAATTGTCAAAAAACTAACCATTAACGGCAAAACAGATGAAATCGAGCCTGTCCTGACGGCAGTCAGGGCATGACGAGCACGTCACACAGTGGGATGATTAAAATAGCGAGATTCCATGTGGCCGCTGAAAAAAAAATACAAACACATGAAATCGAGCCTGTCCTGACGGCAGTCAGGGCATGACGAGAGCGACACACGGGGGGATGATTATCGTTGAGAGATTCCATCTGACCATAAAAAGACAATTATAAACAGATGAAATCGAGCATGACGCAAGCGACGCACGGATGGATGATTATCATTTGCGAGATTCCATGTGGCAAATAAAAATCAATTATAAACACATGAAAAAGGATATTCCCTTCCATCCCGTGACCGGGGTGAAACTAGCCATTGCCAAGGAGGATGAAAACGGAGACAATTGGGGCGTATACATCATCAACCAGAACCTTATCTCCCTGCAAACACTCATGGTTACTTCTAAGGGATATGGAAAAGTAGAAGGGGAAAAACGTAACACCTCTGTGCTCAGGCACCTCATTGAGGAATTGGAAGAGAACAGTTTTGCACGAATTGAACCCATAGACCCTGCACTTTTCAAATTCACCAATGAGTTTTGGGTCAGCTACTACATAATGGGCCAAATTTTCGACAAAAAATTTATATTTGTGGAAGGGAGCATGGGGGAAGAAAACATAAGTTACATACCCGAGCTTGAATTATTCGGCGTCTTACATACTTAAACACGGCATGAACAACTTTTTCGGACACTTAAAGGACATCTTGTTTTTGGACATAGAAACCGCCTCTCTCACCCAATCTTTCGGAGACCTGCCGGAAAGGCTGCAAGAAGAATGGGCCCGAAAGACCAAATTCATGCAAGGTCAAGAAGGGTTGACAGCTGAAGAATTGTTTTTTGATAAGGCCGGTATTCACGCTGAATTTGGAAAAGTGGTTTGCATTGGTGTGGGTTTTTTCATGATGGATACAGATGACAACAGGCTAATCTACCGCACTAAAACCTTTGCCTCAGAGGAAGAGCACGATACACTTTGGGAGTTTAGGGAATTACTGGAGAAAAAACCATGGACGCTATGCGGACATAATGGCAAGGAATTTGATTTTCCATATATATGCAGAAGAATGCTGATCAATGGGATAGCATTGCCGGAGGTACTGCAATTGGCGGGGAAAAAACCATGGGAAATCCGGCATCTGGACACCATGGAAATGTGGAAATTCGGGGATTACAAATATTACACCAGGCTGGAGCTACTTGCAGCGGTATTTGACATTCCCAGCTCCAAAGAAGACATAGATGGCAGCCTGGTGAATCACACTTACTACGTGGAAAACAACCTGTCGGATATTCGGAAATATTGTATCCGCGATGTGGAAGTGACCGCAAGATTGTACCTGGCCTACCACGGATTACCGGGGGATCTGGAACTAGAAGTCATCAACCTGGATGAGACCCCGGGTGACTAACCATAGGGGTTCTCGTAATTTGGATAATATTTTTTATCTTTAAGGATTCAATCAACTTTTATGGGAAGAAAATCAGGAAGTAAAAGAAGCAATAAAAGCGGTAAAAGACGTAGTGAAACTGCGGGTTCTGTGCTGCATCAAGTTAGGCAATTTTTAGACAAATATTATGGAGAGGCCTATTCAGAAAAAAACATCATCAAAAAGTTGGGCCTAAGAAAGGCAGAGGACAAGGCAGCTGTGCCGGAAGCCCTAACTGAATTGATATCCACTGGAGATGTGGCAAAAAACTCCAGAAACGAATACAGTAGTGCCAACACTCCGGAATTCGTGGAGGGAGAGGTAGATTTTGTCAATCCAAGGTTTGCCTTTATCATTCCCAAAGGGCAGGAAAAATCGGAAAATGACATACTGATAAAAGAATCCAATCTTAAAAATGCCCTTGACGGAGACCTCGTACGGGTAATGATCACGCCTTCCCGGTCTAAAAATGGTAGAAGAGAAGGCAAGGTACTTGAAATCCTTCAAAGGCTCAGGGACGAATTTGTGGGCAGGGTGGAAATTTCCCCACGATTTGCATTTGTGGTACCGGACTTCAAAAAAATGCATCATGACATCTTTGTCAGAAAGCCGGACCTAATAGGCGCCCAGCACAACCAAAAGGTAGTGGTGAAAATCACGGAATGGAATGAACAGGACAAAAGCCCCACGGGTAAAGTAGTCCGGGTTTTGGGGGATGCCGGCGACCATGAGGTGGAAATCCACTCTATAATGGCGGAATTTGGCCTACCCTTTGGGTATCCGGAGGATGCCGTGGAGGAAGCGGAGCAGATTCGCGAAAAAATCGAAGAGAAAGCCGTAAAAGAAAGGCGGGATTTCAGGGGCATCCCTACCTTTACCATAGATCCCGCTGATGCCAAGGACTTTGATGATGCCATAAGTTATAGAAAACTCGAAAATGGCCTACATGAGATTGGGGTTCACATTGCAGACGTGACCCACTATGTGAAGCCGGGTAGCCTTTTGGAAAAGGAGGCTTATGAAAGGGCTACCTCTGTTTACCTGGTGGACAGGACCATCCCCATGCTGCCCGAGCGCTTGAGCAATGGCCTTTGTTCCCTTCGGCCCAACGAGGACAAACTCACCTTTTCCTGCGTATTCGAAATGGATGAAGCGGGTAATGTGCAGGAGTTTTGGATAGGGAGGACGATTATCCATTCCGATAGGCGTTTTGCCTATGAGGAAGCTCAGGAAAACATGGATAAGGGCGAGGGGGATTATCATGCCGAGCTCAACCTTCTCAACAGAATTGCAAAAAACCTGAGGCAGACCCGGTTCAAAAAAGGGGCGATCAATTTTGAAACCTTAGAAGTAAAATTTAAACTTGGGGAAGATGGCACCCCTCTCGGGCTGATCATCAAGGAACGTAAGGATGTGCATAAGCTCATAGAGGAGTTTATGTTGCTTGCCAACCGTACAGTTGCCGAATTTATTTTCAATAAATTCAAGGGGAAAAGCACCTTTGTGTACAGGATCCACGATTACCCAGATCTGGAAAAGCTGAATACCTTTGCCAATTTTGCCAGAAAATTCGGGCATGAGGTCAAAGTAGCCGATGAAAAAACGGTTTCCAACTCCCTCAACCAACTCATGGAAGAAATAGAGGGCAAGCCTGAACAGAATGTGCTGGAACAACTGGCCATACGCAGCATGGCGAAAGCCAAATATACCACCGAGCCCAAGTTACATTTTGGTCTAGCCTTTAAACATTACACCCATTTCACCTCCCCCATACGGCGCTATCCGGACATGATGGTGCACAGGCTCCTT
>PXCO01000386.1 GCA_003565295.1 Cyclobacteriaceae bacterium | reverse complement strand
GTACCATAGATCATCCCCCTATGATCCCCGCCCAAAACATTGACCACCCTGCCTTCTGGATATAGCCGAAAACTCTCAGGGTCCAAGTTGGCCTGGTCCAAATCTAGGTTTATCAAGAAATCGTAATTGGTTCCCGAGATACTCACGGTAACCTTTTGGGACTCCAGGTAGTGGGTTAACTTTTCGGCGGCATAGCTTGCCTGGGGGGAATTTGCATCATAAAGCAGCCGCACCTGTTGCCCAAAAGTGGGCAACATGATACTAAAAAGAAATACAATACAGGATAACTTTAAGGTCATTTTAAAATGGAATTTTATATGAAACCTGAAATTACTACTAATTGCAGAGAATTGGCTGAAATCCAAAAAAAACTGCCATTGACATATCTCTTAAAATTTCAGACAACCTGATCGCCGAGCTTGGGGGCCAAAGAAACAATATGCCCTCAAGGGTGGATGTCGGGGAGATGGCGGAGGAAAAACGCTACAACAGACAGAAAAGGAAAGCAAGCTGCTGACCAATATTATCAAAATGATGGCATATAGGGCTGAGACAGCAATGGCAAACCTGGTGAGACCCCATTATGCAAACAGTGACAAAGCCGGAAGGACGCTCCTCAAGGAAATATTCACATCCCCAGCCGATATTTTTCCCGATTATGAAAACAAAACACTCACGGAGGTCCTACATTCCCTGTCGAGCCCAAGAAGAAACAGGGCCGTTGCGGAACTTTGCACCACGCTTAACGAAACCCAGACTATCTACCCACAGACTGAACATAAAATTAAATTCAAATCTATTGCAGTCTAGTTTACGACAAGTCAGCTTGTCTGAAACTAAAAAGCTTGATGAATTGTACTTTTTCTATGTACAATTGACTTGAAATGGCGCAATAAAACCAGAAAAAAAAGAGAAAAAGGGCCAAAAAAAACTCCTACTAATTTAGGTGGAATAATTTTCAAGGAAACCCTAAATAATAAATTTTAAATACCATTCCTATATAGATGATGTTTTGTGATTGGTCTTGATCGGGGATTTAGTATTTCCCGCCGGTGATTTCTTTGACTAGGTCAAAAAAGCCTTGTTTCCGCTCTGAATTGATTCCCCAATCCACGGGAACACTTTGAAATCCTTCTTCGAAAGGCTCGCCATCTCTTCTGTAGTCAAATAGTCCCCAAGAAACATAGTTTTCTATAGCCACTGTAAAGTTGTTCCGCTCCTTATCAAAATCATAATGATCGTCTTCATTGATCACCACAGGCATGGGACGGTAACCTTCCACATTGCGGGTATCTTGAATTAACTTCTCCATCATCTCGGTCGTTTTCACCCCATTGCCATGAATAAGTATAAAATCAGATGACTTTACTACATTTGGCTTAGGAGGAGTATTTCCTTTATAGCTGGTGCTGACCAATAACCTATTTCCATTTTGTTTTATGGTTTTGACCAGATCAATGAGTTCGTGGACTCTAGCCGGTTTCAGTATCTCGTGATCATAGGCATTGACATCACATTCATTATTCACTTCAATCAACACATTTCTATATCCTTTTTCCAACACCCAGTTCACGGAATTTTTTACCGCATTAATTACAGCCTGCTCATCATCAAGGTATTGATCTTGACCAAAATAGAAAATCCCGAGCATTACAACCATTTTCAAGTCGTCTGCTTTATCAAGAATCCGTTGCAATCGATTCATAAATTCCGGTCTCAACTCCCCATTGGGATGAAAAGCGGAATTTACCCATGCTTTATTTCCATATCCTGTAGGGCTACCACCCTGAAGGTTGATGGTGAATGAATTCATTCCATATTTTTTCCATTCATCCATGGCCTCAACAAACTCATTTGTGTTTCGGTCGGGATCCCAAGTGTTGGTGTCAGGATACTTAAATAACTCTCTTGTCTCAGGATTAAGGTCATCAAAGATTCCCTGCACCATTCTGGAGTTTATAAGTAGACCTTCGATCTTATTTCCCTTCCATACCCTTCCTTCATAAGTAGGTTTTCCGTTGACATAAAACTGTTCCCCTTTAATTTCAACAACAGTATTTTTTTTCCCTGGCTGAAAAGAAACTATTGAAATGAAAATTACACAAAGGATTGAAGCGGATAGTATTTTAAAGTTTTTCATTATTTCATGCTTTTAGTACGCTTAATAATCTGGTTAATAATTTATTGCCTTAAATTTTGGTTTTTTGAAGAAACTTTTCTCGTGCCTTGGTTAAGAAATCATGTATTCCATGTATAAGCACTACGGATTTTTTACAGTATTTTTTTTCACATACAGAACAACCGGCCCAGCTCCAAAAGCTGCTGGCGGGCTTAATTCAGCCGTACCCTTCCTTAGTTTTCCAGCCTCCAAGTACCTTCCAGAATATGGCTGAAACCAAACTGCCTGTAATGGTCCTGACAGACCTTCCAAACTCAGTTTGAAAGGAGTTGCCTTTTCCTGGAATATTATATATTCATTCCCCTGATTGGCAAGACAATATCCGGAGCTAACCAATGAATCATCTGATTTTAACAACCAATAGTGAGTTTTAGAAAAAAAGTCAGTAAAGTGTTTGACATAATCATAGCCTGGCGGATTATCCTCAGGTCTGATTATATCCCAAGCTGCAAACGTATAATAATAGGCATTATATACCCCGGCCATTTGAATCCTCCAAATAGCGTCAATCACCTGCTCCGGCGTGTTGCTTCGTCCGTATGTTTTGTCGTTCAAACCTTTAGGCCCGTGCTCATAGCCAGACTCCACATTTAATACAGGCCATGGATTACTGGCAAGTTGCTGCAACATGGTGGCATGTATGTCTGAATGTTCCTGAGAGCTGCGGAAATCTACAAGTTCATCATAATGACCCCTATCGTATGTATGGCGATCATCGTGAACGGTTAGCAACCTTTTATATGGATCAGTTGAACGAATATACTTTAGCCGTTCAACTTTATTGTAATATGATCTTTCATATTGTGCCTCTTTCGACAGATTCCAAATGATATTAGGGTATGCTGCATAACGGGCAATAATCCAACGATAAAAAAGATCATCTTCGGCACTGCCAGGTTTTGGCCAGTTCACCAATTTATTGTGTACTTTAAAATAGAGGTGCGCTATAATACCCCGTTGATACAGTGCTTCTATTACCTGATCGAAATGCTCCCAATAATCCAAATTAAACCGATTATAATCAGGGTTTTCATGGGTGCCTTCCCATGGTAACAACAAGGGTGGGCCATAGTCATCGACTGCAGTTTTACCCTTGCGCCATTCAGTGTCGTAAGCCCAAGCATTAACAAGTATAAAATTGAAACCGTGCTTGGAAAGTTTATCGAGAAATGGGTTAAGGGTTGGTAGCGTATTGTCGCTCGTATCCATATCCATCGCAAAAAGCCAGTTAGCCTCATAGCCCATCGGAAACCATCTGGTACCGTCTTCATAAATAAAATGATGGGGATTTTCAGGATCAACCCGCAATCCGCCATGGACATTTTCATTTTTATTATTAATGCATTCCAGCTTAATATGCTGTTCATCAAGTTCGATCACTTCCGAATGGGTTGTTATACTCCATTCCCCTACTTTGGTTGGGGAAAAGCGGATTTTCCAGGTATTGTCACCTGCATAAAAACCGGGAATAGAAAAGCTAATATTATCCGGACCTGCAACCTCTGCATAAAAATCAATTTCAAAAGGATCAGTTGGACTAAATCGCCAAGTAACATTGGTTTTAAATTCCAGGTCTATTGG